>JBGYQR010000169.1:0-13639 GCA_041839075.1 Porphyromonas sp. | reverse complement strand
GTTCATTGCTATACGTTGTTTGGTTTACGGTTGGCAAAGATATAATATAGAATGTCTTGCTTGCCACCTCTACCCTAATCTTGTGAGAGCCGGGGGCTGGGCTCGCCCCTCCTGAGCGCCACGCCCTACCTTGCCGTAGGGATATATGAAACGACAGGTGAAGCTATGAGCAAGACGCCCCATTGCCCTACACCCCTTCCTGCCCACTACACTCAATCCTCTTGCACACTATAGTATGCAACCTCGCACACTATAGTGTGCAAGCGTGCGTAGTATAGTATGCGTTTGCACGCACTATTGTATGGGCGTTATTATAGTATAATATGCCAAGCGCTAGACCTCTCTGGTTGCGCGGATGAGGGTAAATGCGACACGCCCTGGAGCGATTAACCCGAGATTGAGATTATCTACTCAGAGGATAGACAATTTGTTTATATATTTGGGGGTAGTTTTAGTAACGAGGCCTCCCGCCTCGATCAGTACGAATAAGATTGGTTACACCTATATAAGTATATCAAACTATGGTAGAGAACAAAGCCAAGCTCAACCCCAGCGCCTTCTCTGTGCTGGTGGACGGCAAAGAGGTACGCCTGATAAGCCTGGTGAATAAGCACGGAGCCGAAGCCCACTTCATCAACCAAGGGGCTAAGCTCGTATCGCTCGTCGTCCCCAATGCCCAGGGAGGTTTTAGCGATGTAGTCATCGGGCACGACAGCACGGCCGACTACCTCGCTAGCGAAGAGGCCTATTTTGGCGCCGTCTGCGGACGCTATGCCAATCGTATAGCTCGGGGCAAGTTTTCGCTCGATGGTACCGAGTACACGCTGGAGGTAAACAATGGCCCTAACGCCCTGCATGGCGGGCTCGTGGGGTTCAACAGCGTTGTATGGGACATCGTAGAGCACGCTCAGCAACGTTTGGTACTACGCTATATCTCACCCGACGGGGAGGAGGGTTATCCTGGGACGCTCGCCGTACAGGTAACCTACACGCTGACCGACGACAACGAGCTCAGCATCGACTACGAGGCCACGACCGACAAGCCGACGGTCATCAACTTGACGAACCACGCCTACTTCAACCTCTCGGGCGATGGAGACCAGAGCATACACGACCACCTGCTCACCATCAACGCTAGGGAGTACCTACCCACCGACGATACGGCCATTCCCTATGGAGCCCCCGAGGCCGTAGAGGGAACGCCTTTTGACTTCCGCACGCCCACAGAGATCGGGCTTAGGATAGACACCCCCATCGACCAGCTCGTATGGGCAAGAGGCTACGACCATACTTATATATTGGACAAGCCCCTAGGCAAGCTAGGCTTTGCGGCTAGGTGCACATCGCCCAAGACAGGTATTACCATGGAGGTCTATACCGACCAGCCTGGCGTACAGCTCTACACGGGCAACTGGATGAGTGGCCGTATGCGTGGTAAGCACGACGCCCGCTATCCAGCTAGGGCAGCGCTCTGTCTAGAGACACAGCACTACCCCGATAGTCCCAACCGCCCCGACTACCCCACCACAAGGCTCAACCCTGGCGAGCGGCTATGCTCTACGACGGTCTTCGCCTTCAAGGTCGAGGGGCAATAGACAACCGAAGGATATTAGTTTAATTACATAGTTGCATTCAAAAAGACAATGACACAAAACAAGCAAACGCAGAGCTACCTAGTGCCATTCATCATCATGGTGGTACTGATGTCGCTCGTGGGGCTCATCACGAACCTCAACCAGCAGTTCCAAGGCCCGATGCAAGAGGCCTACTTGCTGATGAGTGGGAGCACGACCAACATGCTCACCACCGGGCTAGTGTTTTCTTTCTTCGCTGCCTACCTATTCATGGGTACTCCCAGCGCCAAGTACATCGATGCCTATGGGTACAAGAAGACGCTGACGCTAGGTCTCGTCATCTTGATCGTCTCATTTGGGCTGTACCAGCTCTCAGCCTATGTCTTCGACACAGTCGATAGCGAGACCTTTGCTCCCGTTATCGAGCAAGCGAGGCAGGCTGGCGAGGGTTTCAAGTACGAGGGCGAAGTTGTCATCCCTATTGCTTACTGGGTATTCCTCTTCGCCGCTTTCGTTGCTGGAGCAGCGATGACCTTCTTGCAGGCTGTGATCAATCCCTACATCGCCGCTTGTACGGTAAAGGGTACAACGCCCGTTACCCGCGGTGCTATCGCTGGCTCGGGCAACTCTACGATGACGACCATCGGCCCACTGCTAGTAGCCCACGTGATCTTCGCAGGCAAGAGCGGGCTCGATATTAGTCTGACCTCGCTCTATATCCCATTCCTCGTACTGATGGTACTCGTAGGTATCATCATCGCCGCCCTAACCAAGGTCGAGCTACCTACCATCGCTGGCGCAGAGAAGCAGGAGGGCGAAGTGCTGGAGAAGAGCGTATGGAGCTTTAGCCACCTCACGCTCGGGGTGATTGCCATCTTTATGTATGTAGGGGTGGAGGTTGCCGTAGGCTCCAACATCAACCTATACGCCAAAAACATTGGCTACTCAGCTACCGATGCTGCTACCTTTGCCTCGGTCTACTGGGGTCTGATGCTCGTGGGGCGTCTGTGCGGTACGGTGCTGACCAAGTTTAGCGCCAACGCCATGCTCGCCACTACGGCTATCGCAGCTGGAGCGCTGGTTACGGTGGGTATGCTCCTGAGCAACCCCTGGATCCTCATCGGGGCTGGCCTCTTCCACTCTATCATGTGGGGCGCTATCTTCGCCCTAGCCATTGACAAACTGGGCAAGTACACCAACGCTGGCTCTGGTGCCCTGATGATGGGTGTATTCGGTGGTGCCGTACTCCCATTTGCCCAAGGGATCCTAGCCGACTACTTCGGCGGAGACTGGCAATGGACGTGGGCCATCGTAATCGTAGGTGAGCTCTATCTCCTCTACTACGCCCTGGTAGGCTACAAGGTTAAGCAACTGCCCTAGTAGCCCTTCCTCTCTCATTGACCAACCTAGCGGAGGCGAGAGCCGTAGCGCCTCGCCTCCGCTAACTTTCTTAGACTTAACAATCTCAAGGATATGAACACAGAACTTATTCGTAGCAAATTTGCCGAGCTATACGGCCAGACGGGCGCCCTCTTCACCTCTCCTGGGCGCATCAACCTCATCGGTGAGCATACCGACTACAATGGCGCCTTCGTATTCCCTGGTGCCGTAGACAAGGCCATGGTCGCCGAGATCCGCCTCAACGGCACGGACAAGATCAGAGCCTATGCCCTCGACCTGGGCGAGTCGGCTGAGTTTGGCCTCAAGGAAGAGGAGGCTCCTGCTCAAAGCTGGGCGCGCTATATCTTTGGTGTGGCCAGAGAGATACAAAAGCGTGGCTACACCATCGGGGGCTTTGATACAGTGTTTGCTGGTGATGTACCCCTGGGGGCTGGCATGTCCTCGTCGGCAGCGCTGGAGAGCACGTTTGCCTTTGCCCTCAACGAACTATTCTCTCTCGGCATCGACAAGTTTGAGCTTGCCAAGATTGGTCAGGCTACGGAGCACAACTACGTGGGCGTCAAGTGTGGCATCATGGACCAGTTTACCTCTGTCTTTGGTAAGGCAGGGCACCTGATTCGCCTCGATTGCAAGAGCCTAGAGTACGAGTACTTCCCCTTCAACCCCATAGGCTATCGCCTCCTACTGGTAGACTCGGTTGTCAAGCACGAGCTAGCCTCCTCGGCCTACAACAAGCGTCGTGAGAGCTGCGAACGCGCCGTAGCTGCTATCGCCAAGCGCCACCCCGAGGTAAAATTCCTCCGCGATGCACCTATGAGCTGGCTCGAGGAGGTCAAGAGCGAGATCTCTGCCGAAGACTATATGCGTGCCGAGTACGTTATCGGCGAGGTACAGCGCGTGCTAGACGTATGCCAGGCGCTCGAGCAGGGCGACTACCAGACGGTCGGAGAGCGCATGTATCAGACCCACCATGGTATGAGCAAGCTCTACGAGGTGAGCTGTCAGGAACTGGACTTCCTCAACGACCTAGCCAAGGAGCTGGGTGTAACGGGTAGCCGTGTGATGGGCGGTGGCTTCGGTGGCTGTACGATCAACCTCGTCAAGGAGGAGCTCTACGATACGTTTAAGGCCGAGGTGCACAAGCGTTACACTGAGCAGTATGGCCGAGAGCCCAAGTTTTACGACGTCGTGATCTCGGACGGCTCTCGTCGCCTAGCCTAGAGGCGCTTGACTTAGTCTCTAGAGGCTAACGGGCTCGGGCCCATAGAGCGGGGGCTACCAGGACACAGTGTCCTGGTAGCCCCCGCTCCTTGTATCGTCTCTATGCCCGACTAGAAGGTATAGGTCGCCCCGAGATTGAAGACGAACTGCTGGGGTTGGTAGTAGGGATAGAGCCTACCCTCGGAGGCAATCTGATACTGAGCGTCGCCCTTGATGCTTAGACGCTGGCTGATGCGGTAGGCGCCTCTAGCCGAGAGCACCTGCATGGGACGGAGCGTCTCCTCGGTTCGGCTTAGGCTCGCGAGGCTAACATACTTGATACCCGAGGTGAGGTCGTAGCCCAGCGAGGCATTCCAGCGGGACGAAGCAAGCCATTGCCAGCTCACCCCGAGGGTAAGACTAGGACGAGCCAGTAGCCCCTCACTGAGGTGCTGGTACTGCCCTCTGAGCGTCAAGCCCCATAGCCCATCGTGTCGGTAGGTCAGAGCTCCTCCTAGCGTAGCGATGCTAGCCGAGGCGATAGTCTCGGGGACGAAGCTCACCCCAAGGGTACGCGCCAGGGGATAGGTCGTAGTCCCTAGCTCGGCATCATGTGGCAGGGGGATATAGTTGAGGGCATCGCGGAGCTTCTGATAGCCAGCCTCTAGCTCTAGGGCAAGGCTGGGCGACACACTACCGCGTAGCTGGAGGCTAGCCACCAAAGGACGAGCCGTAGGGGCGGCCTGCAAGCCCACCTGCAAGTAGGGCATCTCCCCGAGCATCTCTGCCAGACTATTGGTCACCACGTCTCCGTAGACCTTAGCCTGGAGCGACCAGTCTTGCCACGAGAGCGTTCCTTCTAGGTTGGGGGCTATCTGCCAGCGCGACCTATCGCCCTTGCGGTAGCTGTCTATGGCCAGCCCTAGGCGTAGCTGGTAGCGCAGGCTCCCCGCCTCTGAGGCCATAGCCCAATAGGGAGCCAGGCGAATGAAGGTACGGTTGTCAAAGCCTGTTGTCATCGTCAGCACAGACCGCCCTAGGGCGTCGTCGTTGCTATAAAAGAGCATACGCCCCTCGACGTCCACCCCGGCCAGCATCACCTCGCCCAGCGAGCGTGTCACCCCTAGCGCTATGCTGGGGGCGAGCTCGCCCGTGCGGTAGTCGGGAGAGACGAGAGAGACCACGCCACTGGCCTGGGTATAGACCAGCCTAGGCGTGAGGTGGTACTGCCAGCCGTCTCGCCCTGGCGTGAGCGAGCGCGTATCCAGCACGAGGCGCACTTGGTTAGTCTTTAGGTTAAGCCCCATAAGCCCATCAACCTCGGCGGGGAGTAGCTGGGTCTGTGTTGTATAGGGCGAGCCCAGGGGGAGCAGGCCGTAGTAGTTGTGCTTGCCATACTCGTACTCAGCCCCGAGAGCAAACTGGCGTGAGGCCGAGCTACGCTGGTAGAGCCCCGAGATCCCAAAGGCCTGTTCGCGCGCATCCACCCCCAGCTCGGTGGGGCTAATGCTATGGTGGGTAAAGCGTCCAGAGGCCAGCAGGTCAAGCTGCTCACCCCGACGCTGGAGAGGACGTAGGCCAACGCTCAGAGAGGCGTTGTACTTGAGCCCCAAGAGGGCATCTACATACCCCAGCGACGTCGCCGTGGGCAATAGCTCTGGCAGAGGGGCCAGCGTACCCAGGGCACTAGGGCGTAGCAGGTCGGGGCGATGCCCCAGCGGACTGGGGGTTGTATTGATCGCCTGTGCCTTGCGCATAGGCAGGGCGGGCAGCACAAAGGTCTGCGGGCGTTGCTCGCCGAGCTCTACCGCCTCGCTCGTCAACACTGTCAGCGAGCGACGCAATGTATCGGCCTTCTGCGCCTGGGCGGTCGTATAGCCCAGCCCCAGGAGCGCTAGGGCGATGGCAGTGATATATCGTTGATGTTTCATCTCGTTGTCGTATGGTGGTTATTGGGCATACTGCCTAAGGCGCGTGGTGATCATCTCCTTGATGTCGTCCTCGGTGCCCTTGTAATTGTCTCTCAGGCTCTCGATATACTGCTGCGCCAGGTAGGTCTCGCCCTGCTTGTGGTAGGTGTCTGCCAGCAGTACAAAGCCTCTAGCCAGCCAATACTGCTGAGACGTCCCAGAGGAAGCAAAGTCGAGCATCGCCTGCTGTGCTACCTCCGTCTTGCCTAGCTCAAAGAGCGCTAGAGCACGGCGTACGATAGCCTCTGCCCCATAGGGCGAGTGCACCGCTCCCGAGAGGGTGGCGTAGGTCTCGATGGCTTTCGTCCGCTCACCTAGGCGCTCTTGCGAGAGCCCCCGGAGCAGGGTTAGCTCATTGCGCTCCTCCGCCTCTAGGTCTTTGCGCCCCAAGAGAGTAGTCGTCGTGGCGATCACCTGCGAGCTAAGCCCTCCGGCATGAGAGACACGCACCAGGTCGAGCCCAAGGGTGATTTGCTCTCGAGCCGAACCGCTAGCGAGCTTGTAGGCGCGACCGAGCTCCTCTGAGGCAGAGCCATACTCGCCCTGTTGGCTATAAAGTTTGCCCAGCTGATGGCGCAACGTGCGCTCACGGCTAGCACTGCTGGTGGCCTCTATCGCCTGTCGGAGGAGCTTGATGGACTTGTCTACGGCACCTGAGCTCAGGTAGGTAGAGACCAGGAGGTCCTCAGCCTTAGCCCTGTCTGCCCCCTTGGGATAGCTAGCGAGGTATTGCTCTAGCTCCTGCTCTACGCGTTCTCCTCGGCGCGCCTTGCTCTCGAGGGATACATAGGCCAGGCGAGCAGCATCATCGCCCTTGGGGCGTAGGTCTCCCGATAGACCCGATACGTAGCTAGCATATACGTCCATCTCGTCTCGACCTAGGTAAATGCTCCTGAGGTCAGCCAGCGCTGTCTGGGCAGCCTTGCTATCGGGATAACGCTCGACGACGCTCTTGTAGATCTCGATGGCCTTTTGATCTTGCCCCTGGTTACTAGAGATGAGAGCTCGCTCGAGGCCTGCCAGCGGAGCGACCTCGCTAGAGGGGAAACGCTCCTGGAGAGAGACGAACGTACGCTCAGCCTCTGCCGCCTTGCCACTGAGCATCTCGGCACGCCCCTTGTCGTAGACGAGGCGAGGGAGGTAGGGACTGTCTGGATACTTCGCCTCCAGCTCATTGATGATTCCGATCTGCTGGCGATACTCTCCCCTTTGCCCATATATACTGGATATTCGATAGAGAGCCTCAGCGCTTCCCCCTGGGGTCAAGCGGTCGGCCTCTTGGTAGTATTTGATGGCCTCGACAGAGCGCCCCGAGGTACTGAGCTCTATATCGCCGAGGCGGACAAGGGCATCCCCCCGCAAGTCTTGACGCTCCGAGCTACGGGCAAAGAGGACAAAGGGCTCCTTGGCCTCTCGGTACTTGCCCAGGTTGTAGGCCGCATAACCCTCGAGGTAGGCAGCCATAGGAGAACTGCTCTGCTGGCGCACTAGGCGCGCATCACGTAGCGCCTGGGCATAGTCTCGAGCCTCCAGCAGGATCTGTGCCCTGAGCATCAGCGCCAAGGGGTAGGCCTCACTGCGATTGCCTAGCCCAATGGCCTCGGTGAGCTTCAATAGGCGCTCGTCTCGGCTCGTCTCGGCAGAGGCCCAGCGCATCAGCACCTCCTGTCTCTGCGCCGTCAGTCGCTCGCCACTACGCTCTAGGCGGTCGATCAAGGCTAGCGAACCGGCATAGTCGGCACTGCTCGAGAGGTAGCCCCCGAGGAGCTCCATCACCCTCGGGCGATAGCTACTACGGGGGTAGGACGAGAGGAAGCTCTCGGTCTGTCTCAGGTGCTCCCCAAAGGCGTCGTTGCCACTAGCAAAGCCAACCTCGATGAGCTGATACAGAGCCTGCTCCTTGAGCGCAGGCGAGATGGCAGGATGCGCCACAGCAGCTCCGAGGGCGAGCTTAGCCTCTTGCCAGGCGCCCTCATGGCGGAAGATATTACCTAGGGCAAACTGCGCCAGCGGAGCCACGTCGTCTCCACTGCGCGAGGCTATCTGAAGGGGCACGATAGCCTCCCCCCAAGCCTCTTGATGATAGTAAGCCCCCCCCAAGGCATAGCCTCCAAGCGGAGAGAGACGCCCACGGCGTAGCAGTGGTACGAGGGTACGTATGGCACTGGGGTAGTCACCCTCGGCATAATAGGACTGCCCGAGTAGGGAGATGGGCGCCTCGTCCTCTGCCCATTGGGGATAACGCCTTAGGAGGCTTTGCGTCTGCCCTATGGCAGCACTAGGCGTGTCGGTGGCGTAGGCCAATAGGGCTCCTTGTCTGGAGACCTCTGGCATGAGCTCTTCGTCCCACGAGCGCGCCTCCAGCATCGAGGCAGCCTCTTGGGCTCGCCCCTCAGACCACTCGAGCGACGATAGGTATAGGGCTGCTCGGTCGCTCCATAGGCTCGTGCCTCGGCTGGCCTCGGTAAGGAGCTGACGTATCTGAGCCTTGGCCGCTGGTGCCAGCTCTCTATCAGTCATGAGCAGGTAGCCATACACGGCCTGGTACTGCTCCCGCTCGGCGCGTGGCAATCCCGCAGGACTGACCTCAGAGAGGAGGTCTAGAGCCTGCGTGGTGTCCCCCTCCTGGTAGCAGTAGAGGCCAGCTATTAGGCGCCCACGATGTAGGTCGATCCCCCGAGGTAGGTCTGTCGTGAGACGAGCCACGACCTCCTGGAGGCTCCCTGGGCGTTGTACTGTCGAGGCAAGCGCCGAGAGATAGCTCGCCTGCTCGGTCGTTAGGATCTCTCCCTGGAGCCGTGGGGCTATGTGCTCATAGGCGACAAAGCTATGAGCGACGGCTCTCGCCTGGGCTAGCGCCTCCAGCTGTCGCCCCGTGTGAGCGAGGCTGCGGGGCGTGGAGTGGGGAGCCTGCGGGAGACGTAGCTGAGCTGTCGCCTCCCCCACGAGGAGCATTCCCACTCCGAGGTATATACATATTCTTTTCATTCGGGTACTGCTTGAGTATCTTACTTATGATGTCATCTCTTGCAAAGATAGCGCCCACAATCCACAATTCCCACAGCCTGGGGCAGATATACTTCCTCCAGGGGGTAGAGCTCCGCCACAAAACCATGAGGGCAGAGGATAGAGGCGGATTATTCCGTAGCTTTGCCTCGTCAATTATGAGCCAACAAACGTTATCCCCCACGCCTACGCTCTACCTCATCCCCGTACCACTGGCTGAGGTAGAGCATAGCACCTGCCTGCCCGAGTACAACCGAGAGGTCATCGCCTCCCTGAGGCACTTCATCGTCGAGCAGGTACGCACGGCTAGGCGCTTCCTCAAAGCAACCTGCCCCGAGATCAACATCAACGAACTCCAGTTTTACGAGCTCAACAAGCATACTCCCCCCGAGGCCATCGCCTCCTACCTAGACCCTATGAAGCAGGGGTATAGCATCGGCATCATCAGCGAGGCAGGGTGCCCAGCTGTCGCCGACCCAGGGAGTGATGTTGTCGCCATGGCACAGCGCAGTCAGTACCGCGTAGAGCCTTTGGTGGGTCCCTCGTCTATCCTAATGGCGCTGATGGCTTCGGGGATGAGCGGGCAGAGGTTTGCTTTCCTGGGCTACCTGCCTATCGACGAGCGAGAGCGCCAACGAGCCATTCGCGAGGCCGAGCAAAGAGCCCTCACACTAGGGGAGACACAGATCTTCATCGAGACGCCCTATCGCAACGACAAGCTCGCCTCGGAGCTTGTCCGGCTCTGTCGCCCCACCACACGCCTGTGCATCGGTTGCGAGATCTCGGCACCCGATGGACGCATCCTCACCCGTACGATGGCTCAGTGGCGAGGTAAGCTACCGAGCCTGCACAAGCGCCCCACCATCTTCCTGCTCGGGCGCTAGATTCCCCAAGCCCTAGAGAGAGGCTCAACAACCTCCTAAACAGCTCTTAGAGAGCGGACAACAGACAACCTCCAGCTCCCACAAGATGGGTGGGCTGGAGGTTGTACTATATACCCCCGAGACGCTCTAGGTTAGAGCCCCGAAGCGCTCTAAGTTAACGCGAATTCGACGTAAGAGAGCAGCATAAAACGCTGTTAGTTAATGCTTTTTTGTTTTGAGAGGTAGGCTTCCTAGGCATTTCTTTTACTATCAAATAGGCTTTTTGACTCTCTCCGGCCAGCAAACAGCTTATGAGCAGACTCATCTTCGTGATTACAATATGTCTCAAGAGGATGTAATGTGCTGTTTTATAAATACTTGAAGTTTCTAGGAGATATCTCCTTACGCCGAACTCGCGTTAAGTTAAAGCCCCGAGCCCCTGCCCGTCGCGGTGCTGTGGGGAAGTATGCCCGAGCCCAAGGAGCCGATGCTTGCGAGCATGCTCCCGAGGGCAAGGGGGCGTGCGTTTTGCTTCACTCAGTAGTGTGTGAGTTGTAAAATATACTGTGGTTTTGTAAATTTGTTCGGATTGTATTTTAGCTTATCTTTGTGCAGCTTCTTGGAGCGTTGTAGGCATAGCGCATTGAGTGTGCTTACCTCTCCTTGGAAAACGAAATGGCACGCCTTGTAGGCTTCGACACTTTGGGTGTACAGAGTGGTGGTATAAGTCAGAATGTTGGCTTAATTGATTGTGTTGTAGTGAAATATCTATGATGCGGTGCCCCCAGGTCGTGTCTAGGCTTTTGTTTGCTGTTGGGAATGAGCACTGTCGCTCTAGGTCAGCCTGTTGCTAAGGACAAGCAGGAGTGGTATGCTATGCGTGCCACCTATGGTCGTGTCTTGAAGGCGATGGAAGTACTTCTCAAACATCAATTGGAGACTTTTGTACCCCTCGCTCCGCAAAAGATTGGTGTGAAGGAGACCTCTTCGGATCGACTATTGGTGCGAGATTTAGTCTTTGTCAAGGCCAGCTTTGTGGAGCTGATGGCTGTTAAGCGAGAGGTGTCGTTCTTGCACTTTATGATGGATGCTTGCAGTGGTAGTGCGCATCCTATGGTTATCCCAGAGAGGCAGATGAATGCTTTTCGCTTAGCTGTGGATCATTACCATGATGACCTGCGCTATGCCTCCCTCGAGGATATTAACCTTAAGTCTGGGGCACAGGTTCGTATCCATGGAGGTGTCTTTGACCAGCAGGAGGCCTATTTTGTTAAAGTGCGTGGGGCCCGTGCTAAACGACTTTGCTTACGGGTTGGAGGTCTTATGATTATCACGCTCAAAGCTAGTGAGTTTAAGTTTGTAGAGATACTACACGAATGAGCCCTAGACACTATAAACAACGGTGTCTGAAATAAGTAAAGTATTATGACATGATGGCTCAATGTAAGCGAGGCTTCATCAATGAATTTTTTGGGAATAGAAATAACAATCAGATAAATATGAACTTGCGTTTCACTTCTCTTGCGATAGCGCTACTCATCGTCTTGACCTCTTGTGGAGCTCCCAAGAATATACGCTATTTCCAGGATTTGGCGGCTGATAGTGTGACGATAGAGCGTGCTGTTGTACAAGCCAAAGGTATTACGATCGAACCTAATGATCGCGTGTCCATCGTCCTCAATAGCAAGGATCCCGAGCTATCCAACCTCTTTAATCTACCCATAGTGAGTAACCGAGTGGGGATGATAAGCAGTCCATATAGCAATCAGAATCAGGCGGTGTCCACCTATGTCGTAGATACTCAAGGAACGATAGACTTTCCCGTACTGGGCAAGGTGATGATAGGAGGGCTCACTCGTCATGAAGCGGCGGGTTTGATCAAGGGGAAACTGCTGGAGCAGCACCTTGTCAAAGACCCCGTAGTGACAGTAGAGATTATTAACCTCTTTGTCTCTGTGATGGGGGAGGTGGCTAAACCAGGGCGTTATAATGTGGATCGCGACAAGCTGACAGTGCTTGATGCCTTGGCTATGGCCGGAGATCTCACAATATTTGGCAAGCGAGACAATGTGCTCGTATTGCGTGTTGAGGATGGGAAACAGCTAACTTATCACTTGGATTTACGTTCAGGAGAGAGACTGCTGCATTCGCCAGCGTTTTATCTCAAACAGAATGACGTAGTGTACGTGGAGCCTAATAACTTCCGTGCACGCCAGGCAACAGTGAATGGAAATAACGTCCTCTCGACTTCTTTCTGGATTTCTCTCGCCTCTCTCGCCACTACGGTCGCTGTTCTTATCTTCCGCTAATAGAGAGGGTGTGTCAAGTAAAACTAGTACCTCATTATATCAGCAATGTCTACAAATACAGTCAACAATAGTGCAATAGACTCTACGTCGGAGACCGAAGAGACGCTTAGTGTCCAAGATCTATTAGAGCTTTTTGCTAGGAATTGGAAATGGTTTGTCCTTTCGCTCTCGTGTGCGCTAGGACTTGCTGCCCTTTACCTACTTGTCAAGCAACCCGAGTATTCCCGGTCGGCTTCTATCCTCATCAAAGAAGACAAAGCGGGAGGAGGGATCGGGGGCGAGTTTGATATGTTCTCTAATATGGGGCTGTTTCAAAGCAATGTAAAGGTACAGAATGAACTCATTACGATACAATCTCCCGTAATCCTCAATGAGGTCGTACGTCGTCTACATCTCAATATTGACTATAGTGTCCAGAGAGGGCTGCGTAAGCATACGCTCTATGGCAAGAGTTTGCCTGTTGAGTTGCGGTTGGTAGACGAGCCAACAAGTGGGGCTCAGTTGGAGGTCGTTGTAGATCAGGGGAAGGTAATATTACAAGCGTTTGAGCAAGGAGGAGAGCGTCTTGATTCAACCCCTATCGAAGTCCATGCTGGGGATACGATTGACAGCCCTATAGGCCGTATGTTTGTAGTCTTCAATGCTGAGGCTCAAGATGTGGCGTATCCTATGGAGATGCGCGTGGCTATAAGCAACATCGGAGATACTTCGGATAAGATCCTTAAGGGACTAGAGGCTAAGCTGGTTGATGCTAAAGCATCTGTGATCGGCCTTTCGTACAAAGATGTTTCAGCTCAAAGAGCGGAGGATATTCTTAGGTCAATTATACAGATTTACAACGAGTTGTGGTTAGAAGACAAAAACCAAGTAGCTGTTAGTACCTCTCGATTTATTGATGAGCGTCTAGCCGTTATCGAGCAGGATCTTGGTGTGGTCGATGGAGATATCTCGTCATTCAAAAGTCGCAACCTGTTGCCTAGTGTTACAGCGGTGACAGATATAGTTCTGGCGAAAAGTAAGGAGTCCGAGACCCAACTACTTGTGTTGAATAACCAGCTCGCCATGGCTAAGTATGTTCGTACGCATCTTGGAGATACGCGCAATACAGACCGACTATTGCCAGCGAACTCTGGTATTGGGGTGGATAAGATAGAAAGCCAAATAAGTGAGTATAATGAGCTTCTGATCAATCGTAATCGCCTCAAGGCCAATAGTAGCGCCGACAACCCCCTTGTGGTGGATATGGATGCTGCTCTCTTGGGACTGAAGTCTGCGATCTCAACCTCTCTAGATAACGCGATTGTGTCGCTCAATAC
>JBGYQR010000168.1:0-2513 GCA_041839075.1 Porphyromonas sp. | reverse complement strand
TAGAGCCCCAAGACGCTCTAACCTAAAGCCTCAAAGCGCGCTAACCTAAAGCCCCGAAGCGCTCTAACCTAAAGCCCCAAGGCGCTCTAACCTAAAGCCCCCAAGCGCTCTAACCTAGAGCCCCGAAGCGCTCTAACCTAAAGCCCCGAAGCGCTCTAACCTAAAGCCCCGAGGCGGTCTAACTACCCCCTTCTCATAGCCCCATATATGCTCCCCTCGCCTCACTCGACTAGGCTCCTCCTCGCCCTGGGTGAACTAAGCCGAGAGGCTATCGGTTGTCTATCATGAGTATTAGACCATTATGATTATCAAGCAATACAATTCGCCCACTGCCGTAGCCGAAGCTATCATCGAGGAGGTATTCGTCCAGGCAGCTAGTAGCGCCCCCATCCATATCGCCCTCTCGGGGGGTAGTACGCCTAGAGCCCTCTTTGAGCTCATGGCAAGCTCCGAGTACAGGGAGAGGATCTGCTGGGAGCACCTTCATCTCTATTGGGTCGATGAGCGCTGCGTCCCTCCCACTGACGAGCAGAGCAACTACCGCATGACCTATGAAGCGCTCCTGCGTCACGTCCCCATCCCTGAGGGGCAGGTACATCGCATCTATGGAGAAGCTGAGGCTGAGGCCGAGGCTCTGCGCTATACGAACCTCGTTCGAGATCAGGTCGGAGGTTCACAAGGGGGGCTACCACAATTTGACATCATCCTACTGGGGATAGGAGACGATGGACATACATCCTCCATCTTTCCACACCAAATGCGCCTATTGGAGGTTCGTACGCCCTATGTCGTAGCCACCAGCCCGGTGGGGCAAAAGCGTATCTGCCTTACTGGCCCCACCATACTAGCAGCCAGGCGCGTCCTCTTTCATGCCGTAGGAGGGGGCAAGGCTACCATCCTTAGAGAGATTGCGACTGGGCACCCACATAGCCTAGCCTACCCCAGCGCCTATCTGGCTAGAGAGAGAGAGGATATAGAGCTCTTTACTGACCAAAATGTTGGCTGACAAGTAGGTTACCCAACGCTCTGCACATATATAGGTAGGCTCTGATAAACAATATACATATATATGGGTATTGTGCTGGGGGGCAAGCGGTAGTACTTTTGTATCGTAGAGTTATGAAAGGGAACTCTCAGTACCTAGCTCTGTAAAAATAGTAAACCGTTTAAGTGATAAATCGAATGAAGAGACCGCCTCGGGAGAAGCGGTCTCTCTCTATTTGCCCCACCACGCTCTCACCGAGATAGAAGAGCCGTCATAGTCGAAGGTGAGATCGTCTCTCGAGCGCAATCTATCGCTATCTTTGCTATATCCTGGGAGGGTATGTCCCTGCCAGGATACTCTTACAATCATCTATACGAGGTACAGCATTGATATATATGAATACCCAATCCTTCATTGCACACGTAGACTCCGAGGGGAATACCCAATCCCTAGAGGATCATGCTGGCGGAGTAGCCCAGCTCTGTCGGGAGTTTTGCGCACAGATAGATCCAAGCTGGCAAGAGGTCGGCACTATCCTCGGCCTCCTACACGACCAGGGGAAATATCAACAGGCTTTCCAAAGCTATATCCGATACGCCTCAGGTCTTGCTGATCACGGGCCAAGTAGAGCCCCACATAGTATGGCAGGAGCGATCCAGGCCTACACACTCTTGAAACATCAGGACGAACCCCTCGCCCGCACGCTGGCATACTGCATCGGGGGACACCACCGAGGGCTATATGATAGTGGCGAACTAGAGCAAGCCCTCAATCTGGCTGACAACAAGGCCTACCACCGCAATATGCTACACGATGCCCCAGAGGCTAATAAAGCTCTGTCCAAGCGCATCGCACAGCTCGACCGCCTACCCGACATTATGGATATTGATGAGGAGGATAGACCCCTGCTGGTACGTATGCTCTTCTCTGCCCTCGTAGACGCTGACTATCTAGACACCGAGCGCTTCATGGACTATGGACGCGCCCACCAGCGAGAGGAGAGCAAACGTCTCGACACCTCATGGACAAGGCTAAGAGACAAGCTCAGAGAGAGAACCGATAGCTTCGACACCGAGGGAGCCATCAACCAGGCGCGAGCCTATTTCTTAGACAAATGCCGCTCCCACGGGGCTCAGTGTGACCCAGGGATATATTCACTATTCCTACCGACGGGAGGTGGCAAGACGCTCTCCTCTATGGCCTGGGCGCTCGAGGTGGCGATACGCCATCAGGCCTCGCGCATCATCTACGTCATCCCCTACACCTCGATCATTACACAGACTGCTGAGATATTCAGGCGCATATTTGGTGATGAGTACATCCTCGAGCACCACAGCGAGCTAGACCTGAGCGACGACGAGCTGTATGATCGCAACAAACTGCTGGCGGAGAACTGGGATGCCCCCATTGTCATCACGACCAACGTGCAGATGTTTGAGTCGCTCTACTCCAACCGTACCAGCCGCTGTCGTAAACTGCACAACATCTGCCAATCCGTCGTCGTCTTTGACGAGGTACAGATGTTTCC
>JBGYQR010000167.1:0-3802 GCA_041839075.1 Porphyromonas sp. | reverse complement strand
CTTGAGGCCGAAGACCTTGATCTGAAGGTAGGTCAGGTCAGCTGGAGCAGCCTCCCAGGTGGGCTCAAACTCGGCGATGACCCCCATACCACCAGCACAGCCGATGAAGAGCTCTCCCTCGTCTTCGCTGTCGAGGTTGAGTAGGATCTTGGCCTCGAAGAACCCTGGCTTGAGGCCCATAGCGCCCGTCATGCCCGTCTCTTCGTCTACGGTAAACAGACACTCCACAGGGCCGTGCTCTAGGTCAGTGGCGGCGAGTACAGCCAGCTGGGCAGCACAGCCGATACCATTGTCGGCACCCAGGGTCGTACCATCAGCACGCATCCACTCTCCGTCTATGATGGTGCGGATGGGGTCGTTGTCAAAGTCAAATGTCGTGCCGGTGTTTTTTTCGCACACCATATCTACGTGGCTCTGCAAGATCACCGTCTCGCGGTCTTCGTAGCCAGGTGTAGCAGGTTTGCTGATGACCAGGTTACCTACGGCATCTTGCTTGTAGGGGAGGTTGTGCTGCTGGGCAAAGTTGATGAGGTAGGCCAGGATACGCTCTTCTTTTTTGGAAGGACGTGGTACCTGAGTGATCTCGTGGAAATACTTCCACACGCTCTGTGGGTTTAGTGATGTAATGTCCATTCTTTTGAGGGTCTATAATTAGTTTGTATTAGAGTAAGTCGATATTTGTCTTACCTTTGTCCAGCACAAATATAGAAAAAAAGCCTGAGGCACCTACTCGCTTATACCTCTTGGTTCGCCATAGAGTGCGACGTAGCCCCAAGGCTGTCAAACGGACGATAGGTATATATGCTCATACTCATCACGCTCGTAGCTGTGGCCATAGCGGTATTGCTCCTGGCGGTAGGCATCATCGCTAAGCCCTCGGGCAAGTTTCCCAATACCCATGTGGGGGGCAATGAAGCCTTGAGAGCCAAGGGAATAGGTTGCCACACCTCACAGCACCGAGAGGCTCAGGCCAAGCGCTCGCTCTCGGAGCGTCTCCAGGACGCTGAGGCTAGGGGTTAGCCCTTAGCTGTATGCCCCCTCTGGGGAGAGGGCTCAGAGATTACAAAGACGACAATAGCAAGTGTTATCTAAGGATATGACTAAAAAAGGATTTTGGACCACCGGGGCTATGGCAGCCCTCTGCGCAGTTTCGCTACTAGGCTCTGCGTGCTCACAAAAACAAGCCACAACCAACACGGCCGACGCAGCCGTAGCAGCTCAGGCTGATGCTCCTATCAGCATCGCCTATGTACGTATGGACTCTGTACTCGTCGAGTATAAGTATTCGCAGGAGATACAGGCCAAGTTGGCGGCCGATGCCGAGGCGAGTGAGAAGCGTTTCCAGGGGCGTGCTGCTAGCCTGCGCAAGGCTGCCGAGGACTTTGAGCGTCGTGTACGCATCAACGCCTTCGTCTCTCAAGACGCTGCCCAGGCCGAGCAAAGCAAGATCGTTAGGATGGAGCAGGAGGTTGCCCAGCTCCAGCAGGAGCTCTCTCAGCAACTCGCGCAAAAGCAGGCTCTGATGCAGGAGGACCTTATGGCCGAGATACAGGCTCAGCTCAAGGCCTTCAACGCAGGGCGCTTCAAGCTCATCCTTACCCAAATGGGCGTCCTACATGCTGACGAAGCCCTAGACATTACAGATGCCTTTATCCAGCATCTCAACGAAGCCTATCAGACCAAGGGGGCTACCGCTCCCGTAGTGGCTACCGACTCTACGGCACGCCAGGCTAAGTAGGCCTACGAGGCTTTTGTACATACAACGCCTTCCCCTCGGATGTGCTCACTAGCGCATTTGGGGGGAAGGCTATTTTTGCGCCAAACCATCGGGGGCGCTAGCTGGGACCAAACCTCAGCTAGCGCCCCCGATGGTTTGCTCTTGGTAGACCTAGGTAGGCTCGACTAGGAGTGGGCTACCTACCGCATAGCACGAGCAATACGCTCACATCATGAGGAGAGACCCCCGGGATACGAGAGGCCTGTCCGATAGAGCTGGGGCGTATGGTACTCAGCTTTTGCCTAGCCTCTGTCGAGAGTGCCTGTATCTCCTGGTAGCAGATATGCTCGGGGATATGGACGTAGTCGAGGCGACTGAGCTTCTCGGCCTGCTCGCGCTCGCGCTCGATGTAGCCCTGGTACTTGATGAGGATCTCGGTAGCCTCTACGATCTCGTCTCGACGGGAGACGGGCAGGCGCTCTATCTCTCGCCCTAGCGCCTTGATGTGTGGGGCTAGGCTCTCGAGCCCAATACCGGGGCGGCTGACGAGCTCGATGAGCTTGCATCCCTGCTTGAGGGGCGTAGAGTCCAGGGCGATGAGGGCATCGTTGATGAGCTGTGGCTTGATCGAGAAGGTCTGGCAAAAGGCGATAAGCCCATCACGATAGCTACGCTTCTCCTCCAAGAGGGCGATGCGCTCGGGCGTGGCTAGGCCTAGCTCGGCGGCCTTGGGCGTCAGGCGCATGTCTGCATCGTCTTGTCTGAGCAGGATGCGGTACTCGGCTCTCGAGGTGAACATGCGGTAGGGCTCGTCCACGCCCTTGGTAACGAGGTCGTCGATGAGCACTCCGATATAGCTCTCGCTCCTCGAGAGGGTGAAGGGGGGGAGCTCCTTGATCTGCTGGTGGGCATTGATCCCCGCCATGAGCCCTTGCCCTGCCGCCTCTTCGTAGCCAGTGGTGCCATTGACCTGTCCCGCTAGATAAAGCCTACCGATGACCTTGCTCTCTAGGGTGTGGTAGAGCTGGGTAGGGTCAAAGAAATCGTACTCGATGGCGTAGCCCGGGCGATAGATCTTGGCGTTGCGTAGCTGGGGGATAGCCCTAAGGGCGCGCAACTGAACCTCTAGAGGAAGTGAGGAAGAGAAGCCATTGATATAGTACTCGTTGGTCGTCTCTCCCTCGGGCTCGAGGAAGAGCTGGTGCTGCTCCTTGTCTGCAAACGTAACGATCTTGGTCTCGATACTGGGGCAGTAGCGTGGGCCTATACTTTGTATCTGTCCGTTGTAGAGGGGCGATTCGTCTAGGGCGCTACGCAAGATCTCATGACTCTCGGGAGTGGTGTACAGGAGGTAGCAGGGACGCTGAACCAGCGAACTACGATGGGGGGTGTCCATAAAGGAGAACTTATGATGGTCGTCCTCGCCCCACTGCTCGACGAGCTCCGAGGGGTCAAAGCTCCGCCCGTCTATACGTGGGGGAGTACCCGTTTTCATCCTATCGGTGCGGATACCCAGGGCGCGCAACTGCTCGGTGATGCCATAGCTGGCGGGTTCAGAGATACGTCCTCCAGGTTGCTGTTGAGCTCCGAAGTGCATCAGCCCGCCTAGGAAGGTGCCTGCCGTCAGGATGACAGCCTCGGCGCGAAACTCCACTCCTAGGGCTGTCTGTACGCCCACAGCCACGCCCTCCTCAATGAGGAGCTCTCGGACAGCATCTTGCCAAATATCGAGGTTGGGCTCCTGGTCAAGCTCTTTGCGCCACTCCTCCATGAAGCGCATGCGGTCGCTCTGTGCCCGAGGGCTCCACATGGCAGGCCCTTTGCTCCTGTTGAGCATACGCATCTGTATGGCCGATCTGTCTGTAATCAGCCCCATACGCCCTCCGAGGGCGTCTATCTCTCGCACGATCTGCCCCTTGGCAATACCTCCCACAGCGGGGTTGCAGCTCATCTGCCCAATCTTGTTCATATCCAGGGTGATGAGCAGTACCCTAGAGCCTAGCCGAGCAGCTGCAGCCGCAGCTTCACAGCCAGCATGCCCTGCTCCTATTACGATGATGTCGTATCTCTCCATCCTTATTGTTG
>JBGYQR010000166.1:0-3644 GCA_041839075.1 Porphyromonas sp. | reverse complement strand
CGAGCATGACCAGCGCCATACTCCACCTGCGTAGCCTATGGCTCAAGGCCAAAGAGATAGAAATCTTCATAAAGTGGAAGTGTTAAATGAAACTATGATAAAATAATTGGTAACGGAGTGATACACGCTAGGCTCCTGAGGAGAAGAGGCCTCAGCGCTTGCCTATTCCCCTGGGGCAGAGGGTGCAAGCCAGCCCATAGGCGATGGTACCTATGAGGCGTGCGATAGCGTGGAGCTATGCACAAGTGTGGGGTCGAACACATTTTTAAGTGCATGCGCATCATCAAAGTTTTGTAGATACAAACACAGACTTAATATATGTTTGTATATAACGCCTGCCTAATATAATATAGGGGCGCTTGGGGGAGCAAAGATAAGCAAATGACGGAGAAACAAAACCCCAATAAGTAAGATTTCATCAAAACTCCACCCGCCTGCCCAGCACAACATTATAGCACAGAATGCTTAGGGTCTGATGTCCCTAAGCATTCTGTGCTATAACGTTATCACCCCCTGGAGGAGGGATGAGCGTATCGGGTTACCCCTCGCGTACTACGCGAAAGCCTATGTTGGGATAGGAGCTATTGGGCTTAATCCCTCCCGAGAGCCAGGTGAGTACTCCTGCTCTATGTCGGACGGGGCTCTGCTACATGCTGGCAATATAGAGAGGGCTAGCAGCATAGAGCATAGTTGATGTTTCATAAGACCTATTCTCTATTGGGGTGTATGACAGAGGCTTGTCGGTCTCCTCTATGGCTGACCCTCCGTGCTTGCACGAGCCTATTGGAGAGGCGTCTCTTGATATATTGCTCTAGCTCATAGACGCGCTGAATCTGCTTCTGAGAGAGGAAGGTGCTGTACTCCTTGTAGTACTTCTGGCGCAGGTCAAGGATCTTTCTCCCCCGCTCGAAACCATCCTGGATCTCCCTCTGAGCTTGCTCGTCTGTCGTAGCACTCTGCTGGCGCCCCTTGGGGCGAGGGCCGAGAGCCCATACCTCTTGCTGAAAGGCGCAATAGGTCGCAACAAACTTGTCGGTGATAGCATCGTCGAGAGCGATCTGACGGGCGATATACTTGCCCTCGCGCTCTGCCAGTTGCTGGCGCGTCATCGTCTGGCGGTCGGAGGCTCCCTGGGCGCTGAGGGTAGAGCCTAGCAAGGTGGCCATGAGGATGGCCAGCGTAAGTCTGATAAAAGTCTTCATTGTCTTTGTCTTTGAATAATTGTTGTTAGATACCTATTGCTCGAGAAACAAGTCATTTTGGTAGGTGCCGACGATATAGGCTCGATCCTCGTCGCTGAGGCTCTCAAAGGCCTGCTCCACCTGCGAGTACAGATCCTGGTCAGACCCGTCGCCCCTGGGGGCGCCATCAGGCACGACGAGCAGCAAGGCTACTACTGCGGCGGCAACGGCGGTAGGCACTAGCCCCATCAGCCAAGCCCAGCGACGCCTAGATCGCCTAGCGCTAGCCTCCTCTTGAGCCTGCTGGACTACACGCCGTTGCAGACGGGCAAAGAGGTCGTCGGGCACCGTGTAGGGCATACGCTTGCCTACTTGGTCAAAATCAAATTTGTCTTCCATATCGTCCGCTAGTCATTGTGATTCATATACTGGATAATCTTCTCTTTGGCCACGTGATAGTTGGCCTTGGCCGAAGCCTCTGTTGAGGAGATAACCTCCGCAATCTCGGCATACGAGAGCTCGTCGTAGTATCGGAGGCTAAAGGCCATCTGTTGCTTGGGCGGGAGGCTCTGGATGGCGGTCTGCAGTCGCACGGCTAGAGCATCTCCGTCGTCAAACCACCCATCTCCCCCGACGGCAAGCTCCTGGGGCGTAGCCTCGTCTAGCGAGAGCATCTCTCTGCCCGAGCGTTTGCCCACCAGGCGCAGAGCTTCGTTGGTAGCTATCCGAAATATCCACGCACGCAGGGAGCAGGCCTCATTGTATTGCTCCAGGGAGCGAAAGATCCTAATGAGCGTCTCCTGGGCGGCATCCTCAGCGTCGTCGTGCACCCTCACGATACGGCGGATATGCCAGTAGAGGGGTTGCGTATAGACGGCCACCAATCGCTCAAACCCTCGCTGTGGGTCCTGGCGTAGCGCCTGGGCGATGGCCTTGTCATCGGTGTCCATACTGAGGTCTTGCTTGGTGCGAGGGTGCGCTCCCAGTAGCCCGCGCAGTACAACGCTTACCCGGTAGCCTCTTGAGGTACTTGCCCCGGGAGATTGTCCTTGTGACGATGGTCGCCGTCCTTTTGGGCGAGGAGGCCTCTATGACCACGACCCTCTTGCTGGGGGTGGGGCGGGGGCATGCATAGGCCACGGACAGACTACTCACGGCTATCACGATGGGGAGTAGGATACGCTTTGTTGCTTGGTGGAGCTTTGCCATCTTCTTGTCGGTGTTGGTGGGCGGGGCGAAGACCAGCCCGGTTAATAACAATGCCCTTGTAGTGGGCTCCTACTTATAAGACCCAGCAAGATCGGAAAAGTAAAATCGGGGGAAACAAAATAATCCCCAAGCCAGCGAAGGCTCAGGGAGGGCTAGTCGTATATAGGGCGGAGCAAGGGGGCGGAGGAGGGAGGACGACGGGGAGCGGGGAGGGAGAGGCAGAGAAGCTCGGAGGAAGGACGACGGGAAGCTCGGCGGGGAGAGGCAGAGAAGCTCGGCGGGAGGGGAGAGGGGAGCGAGGAGAGGAGAGGCAAGGGGGAGAGGAGGCCTCCCCTGGGGGGTGAGGGCATAGCCCCCTAGATGGGGCGAGCAAACCCCAGTAAGATAGACCTCAAAAAGGCTTTAGGTTAGAGCCCCGAAGGGCTCTAACCTAAAGCCTTGTCGGGCTCTAACCTAGAGCCCTTTGGAGGTCTAACTATACGCCCCCTACTGCACCTGGCGGAAGTGGTAGTGCCCCGTCAGCGTGCTGAAGACCACATCGTAGGTACCAGCCTGCTTGGCCGAGATCTTGATGTTGTCGCCCGTATCGCTGATGGCCACGGGGAAGAGCGTTCCACCCCACGACTTGCTGTTCCAGTCAGCGTTGGAGCGGAACTTCAGTTCGCCCTCCTGCAATACCACACCGCTAGCCGTCCAGATATGTGGGTCGTGAGCCGACTTCACGAGGCTCACCTTGTCGCTATCCCAGCCACCTACCGCCGTGCCGATGAGGCCAATGCTGTTGTAGGTAGTCGCCGTCGAAGCGTCTAGGGCGGTCAGCGTGTAGGTCATCGCCTTGATATCCACCGTGAGGGTGAAGTAGCCACCTGCCGAGGCATCCGTGATGTTGCCACCGCTGCTGCTGAGCACACCCGCAGCCGAGGCACCGATAGCACCACCCCAGTCGCCGAGGGAGGCTTCGCCGACGAGCTTAAACTCGCTTCCAGAGGCAAACAGGCCCGAGTAGGTGTACACCTTGCCATCGGGAGCATCCAGGAAGAGGGGATAGCCCGTATAGCCAATGTTCCAGGCGTTAGCGCCAAACATATTGCCCACCAGGAAGTAGTCGGGGCTCTTGGTCACCACCGTAGCCGTAGTAATGCTGAGACTCTTAGTGGGGTAGACCACACGGCTTGTGCCGCTGGGCTTGTCCTTGCCCGTGCTGTGTGGGTAGGCGTAGAGCGTCAGCTCATAGGTCGTCGCCACACCAGCGGT
>JBGYQR010000165.1:0-11375 GCA_041839075.1 Porphyromonas sp. | reverse complement strand
GGGCGCAAGACGCGGGTAGAGGCCTCCAGCATATCTCTGAGGGCTCCCAGCTCATCATTGACCTCGATACGCAGGGACTGGAAGAGCATGCTCAGCTGGCGCTTCTCCTCCCTAGGATTGAGCGCGGGGCGCACCACCGAGAGGAGGTCTCCGATGGTCTCGATGGGTCTATCGGCTCGCGAGCGTACGATACGGCTGGCGAGCTGACGGCTCTGACGCAGTTCGCCATAATAATAGAATATGCGTGCCAGCTCCGCCTCATCCGCCTGGGCGATGATCTCTCGAGCCGAACGCCCAGAGCGAGCGTTCATACGCATATCCAGCAAGGGGTCTTCGGCTCTGAAGCTAAAGCCTCGCCCTGGCTCGTCCAGCTGATGAGACGACACCCCAAGGTCGGCCAGCACAGCATCGACACGCCCTAGCCTATCGTAGTAGTCCATGAAGCGGTCGAGGTGCCGAAAGTTGGATGCCACGAAGGTAAACGCCTCGCTCTCGGGAGCCCCGGCCACAGCATCAGCGTCCTGGTCAAACGAGTACAACTCGCCCCCCGCTCCGAGGTGCTCGAGAATGGCGCGCGTATGCCCTCCGCCCCCCATCGTCACGTCTACATAGACGCCATCGGGGCGAAGCTGCATGCCAGAGAGGCACTCATCGAGCATCACAGGGATATGGTAGGTGGAGGGGCTATGGGTCATCGTCGTAATCGTAGGGAGGCAGCTTCTCTTATTTCTTGCGGTACGCAAAATTACGCAAAAACCTCGAAGTTGGTGCCTCGCCCCCTATGCGCCTCTACCCCCCTCTCCCAGAGGCCTAAACCACCCGAGGGAGCGCCCCACGGCACACTCCCCGAGCGCTCTAAGTTAGACCGCCCAAGGGCTCTAACCTAAAGCCCCAAGACGCTCTAACCTAAAGCCCCGAGGCGCTCTAACCTAGAGCCCTTGGGCGGTCTAACTTGGAGCCCCAAGACGGCTTAGTTTGGAGCCCCTGGGAGGGGCTATCGCCTCCCGCTTTGCCCATCCCTCGACCGCGCGAGCCCCCTTCGCCCCGGGAAGCAAAACCTTTCAAAACCTTTCAATTCTCTTCAAATTAAAAAGAATTGATCCGCTCGCCCGACACAAAAGCGGGGGGCGCTCAGGAGGGGGGAGGTGGGGTTACGAGCTTTTTTAATAAATTTGTACCGCTCGGTCGCGCCTCTAGGAATACAGGCGACGCCGAGCGATCAATAGACTAGACAGCAAACGATTATCACAACAACGCATAGCAGCTCAAGTATGATCAGAAGCAAAAATGCCAACGATGCCGTATGGACAGACGTCTATACCTACGCCCAATTGCCCGAAGAGCTTAGTAAGCTCGACCAGCTCAGTCACAACCTCTGGTGGGTTTGGTCCCCCGAGGCACAAAACCTCTTCCGCTCCGTCTCCCCCACCCTATGGGAGTCCACCGAAGGCAACCCCGTACTGATGACACGCCTATTGGACGCCGACCGCATCGAGGCTCTGCGTACCGACAAGGCCTTCCTCAGCCAGCTCAACGCCGTCTACACCCAGTGGCGCGCCTATATGGATCAGCCCGCCGACGCTTCGCGCCCCTCGGTATCGTACCTGAGCATGGAGTATGGGCTGACCAACGTACTCAAAATCTATTCGGGAGGTCTCGGCGTACTCGCTGGGGACTATCTCAAAGAGGCCAGCGACAGCAACGTGCGCCTCACGGCCGTTGGCTTCCTCTACCGCTACGGCTACTTCACTCAAGAGCTTAGTGGCGACGGCCAGCAGATCGCACGCTACGAGGCGCAAGACTTCCCCCAGCTCCCCATCCGCCAGGTATTCACCCCCAGTGGCACACCCATGGTGCTGGCTGTGCCCTACGCTGGTCATACCGTCTACTGCCACGTATGGCGCGTAGAGGTAGGGCGCATCAACCTCTACCTCCTAGACACTGACCTAGACCTCAACAGCGAGTGGGATCGCCCCATCACCCACCAGCTATACGGTGGCGATTGGGAAAACCGCCTCAAGCAGGAGTACCTCCTAGGTATCGGAGGCGTACTACTGCTCAACGAACTAGGCATCAAGACAGACGTCTACCATATGAACGAGGGGCACGCAGCCCTAATGAGCTTGCAGCGCCTCCTGGACTTCGTAGAGGGACAGGGACTGCCCTTTGACCTAGCCCTCGAGCTGGTGCGCGCCTCCTCTCTATATACGGTACACACGCCCGTACCTGCCGGGCACGACTACTTCACCGAAGACCTCCTACACAAGTACCTGCACCATATCCCCAGCCGTCTGGGCATCAGCTGGCAGGAGCTAGTCGATATGGGTCGGGAGCACCCAGGGAGCCAGGAGAAGTTCTCCATGAGTGCCTTTGCCCTCAACACCTGCCAAGAGGCCAATGGTGTGAGCAAGCTCCACGGCAAAGTATCGCAGGAGATGTTTGCCCCTATGTGGCGCGGGTTCTTCCCCGAGGAGCTACACGTGGGCTACGTGACCAATGGGGTTCACCTGCCTACGTGGGCAGCCCCCGAGTGGCAGAAGCTCTTCTTTGAGACCTTTGGGGCGGACTTTATCCAGGAGCAAACCAAGGAGGAGACCTGGAGCAAGATACACGGCATCCCCAACGAACGCCTATGGCAGATCCGCCAGGCGCGCAAGCAACACCTCATCGACCACATCCGCGGGTACTATGGTGAGCGCTGGATCGCCAGCAGCAACGACCCCGAGAGCACCAAGACGATCCTGGATAGCATCAACCCGCGCGCCCTACTTATCGGCTTCGGAAGGCGGTTCGCCACCTACAAGCGCGCGCACCTGCTCTTCACCGACCTGGAGCGTCTAGAGCGCATCGTGGGCAACCCCGAGCACCCCGTGCAGTTCATCTTCACAGGCAAGGCACACCCTGCCGATGGCGGAGGCCAGGGTCTGATCAAGCACATCCTCGAGATCAGCCGTCGTCCCGAGTTTCTCGGCAAGATCATCTTCTTGGAAAACTACGATATGCGCCTAGCGGCCAAGCTCATCTCTGGGGTAGACATCTGGATGAATACCCCCACCCGTCCGCTCGAAGCCTCGGGCACCTCGGGCGAAAAGGCCGAGATGAATGGCGTACTCAACCTCAGCGTCCTAGACGGCTGGTGGTACGAAGGCTACCGCGAGGGCGCCGGCTGGGCACTGACCGACAAGCGCACGTTTGCAGACCAGGCGCTACAAGACAAGCTCGACGCCACGACCATCTACGACCTGATCGAGCGCGAGATATGCCCCCTCTACTTCGAGGAGCGCCAGGACAAGCCATACAGCGACAAGTGGGTGGAGACCATCAAGCGCTCGCTCAACTACATCGCGCCCCACTACACCATGCGCCGTATGATGGACGACTACTTCGAGCGCTTCTACACCAAGCTCGCCGATCGCTCCAAGCGCCTCAGCGCCTCGGACAACGCCATCGCTCGTCAGCTCGTGGACTGGAAGCGCCACGTCTCGGAGCACTGGCACGAGCTCCAGGTGCTCTCTCTGCAGGATGACAACAACGCAGGCCTGATGGCGGGCGGACGCATCATCGGCAGCCTCAAGGAGATCGTCCTCACCCTCGATCGAGGTCAGCTCGAGAGCGAACTTGAGGTCGAGCTCGTCGTAGCCAAGGCAGGCAAGGACGGCCATCTCTCGCTCGTCGAGACCGAGAGCTTCTCGCTCGTGAACCGCACCGGTAGCCAGGAGACCTATCGCCTAGAGCGCAAGGCCACTCATCCCGGTAGCCACAAGTATGGTATCCGCATCCTACCTCGCCACTCGGAGCTAGCTCACAGGCAGGACTTCGCCTACGTCCGCTGGGTGAGTCTCTAGGCCTCTAAGGGGGAGCAGGGCCCCTCCCGAAGGCACAAGCCACACCGCCCCAAGCGCCGTCGAGCGCTTGGGGCGGTGTATTTTTGGGGCTTCGGGCACCGAGGGAGCCAACGGAAAGTCTGAGGATTGATGCGCCCTAGCGTAGGGTGTCAAAAAATTTATTCTAAAATATTTTGCATATCCCAATCCTTAATATACCTTTGCGGAGTTATTAGGATGTCTCAATTAGTTTAACGACAAAACAATGAAGAAGATTGTAACTGCTTTTGCATTCGTTGCAACTCTCGCTCTCGCATCTTGCGGGCAAGCTAAGCAAGAAGGTACTGCTACTGACTCTGTAGCTAACGCTGCTACCGAAGTAGTAGAAACTACTGCTGCTACTGCTACTGAAGCTGTAGACTCACTCGCTGCTACTGCTACTGAAGCTGTAGAAGGCGCTGCTGAAGCTGCTACCGAAGTGGCTAACGCCGCTGGTGATGCTGCTGCGAAGGCTAAGGAAGCTGTAAAGCTCTAGTCCCAACCCCTCCGCACTAGCTCCACGAGAGAGAGCTAATTCAAGCAAAACGTTTAGGAGGCTGTCTCCCTTGTCGCAAGACAAGGATGAGGCAGCCTCCTAGATATTTACACGCCTCCCCATCTAGAGCCTTTACAAGACTGAGCCCACTAGAGGTACCTCATCCAAGAGATACGTCTAGTGGGCTCAAGTGCGATGGAGCACACCTGGGGAGCGGGTCTACCGCTTCTCGGGCAGCACCTCGATCCAGTAGCCGTCAGGGTCGGTGATGAAGTAGAGACCCATGTCAAAGTTTTCGTACGCCACACATCCCATCGCTCGGTGGTACTCGCGCGTGGCGGCATAGTCGCCAGGGACACGGACACAGAGGTGGTACTCGCATTCGCCCAGGTTGTAGGCCTCGGTACGATCTCTGAGCCAGGTCAGCTCTAGGGTGAAGTGCCCCGCCGTATCGCCTAGATAGACGAGGACGAAGGAGCCATCGCTGGCTTCCTTGCGCCTAACCTCCACCAGGCCAAGCGCCTGCTCATACCAGGCGAGGCTACGCTGGAGGTCGAGGACATTGAAATTGAAGTGGTCAAACCGTGCTTGTATCTGCATAGTGATATTCGTCCTTATTTAGCCATGAAACTGGTCGAGGAAGCGCTGGTCGTTTTCCGAGAAGTAGCGCAGGTCCTTGACCCTATACTTGAGGTTGGTGATACGCTCGATGCCCATTCCCAGGGCATAGCCCGAGTACTTCTTGCTGTCGATACCGCAGTTGTCCAGGACATTAGGATCGACCATACCACAGCCGAGTATCTCCACCCAGCCCGTGTGCTTACAGAAGGCACAGCCCTTGCCCCCACAGATATGGCACGAGATATCCATCTCGGCACTGGGCTCCGTGAAGGGGAAGTAAGACGGGCGCAACCTAATCTTGGTCTCGGGACCAAACAGCTCCTGGGCGACATAGAGCAGTACCTCCTTGAGGTCAGCAAAACTCACATGCTCATCGATATAGAGAGCCTCCAGCTGGTGAAAGAAGCAGTGGGCGCGGTACGAGATAGCTTCGTTGCGATACACCCTCCCGGGGCAGATAACACGGATCGGCGGTTGAGACGACATCATCACCCTAGTCTGCACGCTAGAGGTATGCGTCCTAAGGAGGCTACCAGGTTCATTGGAGACGAAGAAGGTATCCTGCATATCTCGAGCAGGGTGGTCTTCGGCAAAGTTGAGGGCAGAGAACACGTGCCAGTCGTCCTCGATCTCGGGTCCCTCAGCAATGGCAAAGCCTAGGCGGGCGAAGATGTCGCAAATCTCCTCCTGTACCTGCGTCAAAGGGTGGCGCGTGCCTAGGGCAACGGGATAGGACGTACGGCTCCAGTCGATAGAAGCCTCCTCGGTCTGCTGGGAGGCCAGCCCATCTCTGAGGGTATTGATCGTCGTCTGGGCGACGTCTTTGAGCTGGTTGAGCAACTGGCCGATGGTACGCTTCTCTTCGTTGGGGACGGAGCGAAACTCCTCGACGAGCTGAGCCACAGCCCCCTTCTTGCTCAGGTACTTGATACGCAGATCCTCGACCTGCTGGAGGCTCTCCGCCTGGAGGGCCTTAATCTCTTGTATGAGGCTATTGATCTTGCCTTGCATGATTGATATTCGGTGGATGGATACTCTAGCGGAGGTAGGGGTTATGGTCGCGCTCGTGGGCGATCGTCGTCCCCTCTCCATGGCCGGTGTAGACGTAGGTCTCCTCGGGCAGGCTGAGGAGCTCGCGCTTGATACCCGAGATGAGCTGATCGTAGTTGCCCCCCCAGAGGTCGGTACGCCCTATATCCTCATAGAAGAGGGTATCGCCTGCGATGACAAAGCGCCCCCTGGGGCAGTAAAACACGACATGCCCAGGCGAGTGCCCTGGGACGAAGCGCACCTCGAGCGTCGTATTGCCAACGCGGAGCACGTCGCCCTGAGCGAGCGGGTGATAGGTCTCAGCAGGGAGGTCGTCAAAGCGGAGCATCAGCCCAAAGCGCGCAAACTGCTCGCTGGGCTTAGGCTGGTGCGTCAGCTCATAGGGATGGCAGTAGGCCTTGAGGTCTGGCCATTGTTGCATAGCCCAGGGGTTCCCCCAGCAGTGGTCGAAGTGTAGGTGGGTATTGAGCAAGAGGCGCGGGGTAAGCCCATGCTGCTGGCAGTAGCCCATCAGCCGGTCGTACTCGCCCTGGCTCATAGCGCCGCAGTCTATGATGGCGGCCTCTCCCGTCTCGTCGTGCAGGAGGTAGGTATTCTCCTGCACCGTATTGAATGCAAATGCTTGTATCGTTACCATCTTGTGGCTCTGTGCTATAAGGGTAGGTAGACGAGCTTCTTGGTCTTGAAAAACTCCTCCCCAAACGTTGGGTATAGCTCCTGGATCTCCACCACCCGTCGGTAGCGTTGGATCTCGCCCTGCAACTCTCCGCCCTTGAGGCAGATGAGCCCATTGGGCATCCCATTGCGGTGCTCGTGATGTACGAGGCGACGCACCATGGGCTCGAGTTCGTCCAGGCGCATGACGGCACGACTGACGACAAAGTCAAACTGCTCTTTGATCTCCTCGCCTCGCCCGTGTAGCGTGCGTACATTCTTGAGCCCCAAGGCCTCTGCCACAGCTGTGGCGACCTTGATCTTCTTGCCGATGCTATCGACTAGGAGAAACTCGGTCTCGGGAAACATAATGGCCAGCGGGATACCTGGGAAGCCCCCTCCGCAACCAAAGTCGAGCACCTTACTCCCAGGCTTGAAGCGGATCATCTGCACGACTCCCAGCGAGTGCAGTATATGGTGCACATAGAGATTGTCTATGTCCTTGCGGGAGATGACGTTGATCTGCGCGTTCCAATAGCGATAGAGCTCGTCGAGCTGTGCCAGCTGGGCGCGTTGCTCCTCCGACAAGGAGGGGAAGTATTTGTATATAACCTCGACGCTACTCATGGCCTCTGTTTAGATAAACCGCCACAGGGCTGTCGGGGCGGATCAGGTGAGCGATCTGCGACCAGGGGAGATCCGCCACGAAGCTACCATAGGCGTAGGCTGCGATCTCGTAGGGGTTGTAGCCGTAGCGTAGCCCCGTGGCCGTAACCATGAAGTTGTTATTGACAAACTCCTCGCCCACCGAGTAGACAATCTCCTCCAGGGGGATAACCTCATGCTCCTGCCCCTGCTCGTCTACACGCCTTAGGGCGCCTTGGATGATCTTGGCCAGGTCTTCGGTAGCTCCATCGACAAATATATCGGCCTCTCCGATGAGCTGACCCGTCTTGCGGTCGAAGCTATGGAACGCCTCCGTGTAGGTGCCGTGCGCCCCACCGATATAGCTATCTCTACTGATGACGAACGAGACCACGTGCTCGTCGCCATACGCATAGCGAGAGGTGATCTTGTCGAACCACTCGAAGTTCGGTAGGTCATCCCGCCCTAGCTCTGTGGCAGTATCGGCTCGGAAGGAGTCCAGGGGAATTTCCTTGGCCTCAAACTCCAGGAGCATATCGGCCTTGATACGCTCGAGGTGGGAGGCGAAGATCTGCTGAGGCGGTGTCTGCTCGGCCTCGTCGCTAAACATCTGCCCACTGAGCGAGGTCAGCACCTCGGGGGCGTTGGTCGGATAGACATACTGCATCTCTACGGCAAAGGCCACAGGCAGATAGCCACTATCCAGAGGCAGACGCATATAGAAGGTGTCTGCCTGGCTAATAGAGTCCAGCGCCAGCGCCTCTCGGCTCCCCGAGGAGCGGTTGCAACTGGCAGAGAGCAGGGAGAGTAGCAATAGGGACATCAGCGCCCCCAGGGCTTTAGGTATAGTTGTTGTCATCGTCGTCATTACTTATTTGGCCCAGCAAAGGTACAAGAAAAAGGGGCTACCCCCTCCCCCTCTCCCCTAGGGCATCTTCAGTAGCGATTGTATCTCGCTGAGCTTGTTGAGTGCCTCCAGGGGTGTCAGGTGGTTGATGTCCACCTTGAGGAGCTTGTCCCTAATCTGGGAGAGGACGGGGTCATCGAGCTGGAAGAAGCTCATCTGTACCCCCTCCATACCTCGGAGGTCTTCGTCCTTGGGGCTGATAGCCCTAGCACCTATCTGCTCGGCTACCTCGTGGGCGATGCTGGCAGCACGCCCATCCTCGAGCTCCCGTAGTATCCTGGTGGCACGCTCTACGATGCGCTGAGGCATCCCCCCGAGCTTAGCCACCTGTATCCCGAAGCTATGCTCGCTCCCCCCGGGGATGAGCTTGCGCAGGAAGAGCATCTTGCCCTCTATTTCCTTGGCCGAGACATTGAAGTTATGCACCCGCTCGAGTTGCTCCTCCAGGTCGTTGAGCTCGTGGTAGTGGGTAGCAAAGAGGGTCTTGGGGCGCCCCACACTATTGTCGTGCAGGTACTCGACGATACTCCAGGCGATAGAGATACCGTCGTAGGTGCTGGTGCCTCGCCCTAGTTCGTCAAAGAGGATGAGGCTACGCGGGGTGAGATTGTTGAGGATGCTGGCGGCCTCTTGCATCTCGACCATGAAGGTCGATTCGCCTCGAGAGATATTGTCCGAGGCTCCCACTCGAGTGAAGATGCTATCGACAATGCCGATCCTGGCCGCTCCCGCGGGTACATAGCTACCAATCTGAGCCATCAGGGTGATGAGGGCAGTCTGCCTCAAGAGGGCACTCTTACCACTCATGTTGGGCCCCGTGATGATCATAATCTGCTGGCGCTCGGTATCAAGCTCGACATCGTTGGGGACGTAGCTCTGCCCCAAGGGGAGCATGCGCTCGATGACAGGATGCCTACCGCCCTCAATCCTCAGCGTCATATCATCCGTGACCGAGGGGCGGTGGTAGCCATAGCGCTGGGCGACCTCTGCCAGCGAGGTGAGGCAGTCGAGCTGAGCGATGCTACGGCTATTGAGCTGGATGGTCTCGACGTAACCGCCGAGGCGCTCGACCAGCTCGGTGAAGATGCGCGCCTCGATGATGGCGATACGCTCCTCGGCGCCGAGTATCTTCTCCTCGTACTCCTTGAGCTCAGCCGTGATATAGCGCTCGGCGCTCACCAGGGTTTGCTTGCGTATCCAGTCGGCAGGCACGCGCTCGCGGTGGGTATGGCGCACCTCTATATAATAGCCAAAGACGTTGTTGAAGGCCACCTTGAGGCTTGGGATACCCGTGCGATCGCTCTCGCGCTGTTGTAGCTCCACGAGGTACTCCTTGCCCGAGCCCGAGAGATGCCTCAGCTCGTCCAGCTCGGCATCTACCCCGGGGGCGATGACCATCCCGCGCCCCAAGGCCAAGGGTGCATCGGGGACAATGGTCTGGTCGATCAGCTCGCAGAGCTCCTCCAAGGGGGCGAGCCTACGGGCAAAGGCCGAGAGCAAGGGCGAACTCTCCTCTTCGAGCCCTCGGGCAATGGCGCCTAGGGCGAGCAGAGAGCTACGTAGCTGATTGACGTCCCTGGGGCCTATACGCCCCACGACCGCTTTAGTAGAGAGGCGCTCGAGGTCGCCTATCATCGAGAGCTGGTGCGAGAGATGCTCGCGTAGATCTCTGCGGTCGTAGATCTCGGTGGTTAGGGATAGGCGCTCCTCGATCGCCCTCTTGTCTATCAGGGGAAAGGCCAGCCACTGCCGAAGCAGTCGCCCACCCATCGGGGTGCGGGTCTCGTCGAGGATGTCCAGGAGGCTTTTGCCCTCCTGAGCGTTGAGGGGCTGGATGATCTCGAGGTTGCGCAGGGTAAAGGCGTCCAGGCGCATATATCCCGAGCGGTCGATACAGCGCAGAGTGGTGATATGTCCCAGGCGCTGATGGCTCGTCAGCTCGAGATAGTTGAGGATCGCTCCCGAGGCGCTGATGGCCAGCGAGAGGTGCTCGAGGCCTAGCCCCTTGAGGCTCTGAATGCCAAAATGCCCCAGGAGCCTATTCTTGCTCCCCTCGTAGGCAAAGCACCAGTCCTCCAGCTCGTAGACAAACCCTCTATACCCCAGGCGGCGCTCGACCTCATGGCGAAAGCGGTGCTCGACCAAAAGCTCTTTGGGCTGGTAGCTCTCGATGAGCTTCTCGATATGCTCCAGCGAGCCCTGGCTACACAGGTACTCGCCCGTGGATATATCCAGCAGGGAGAGCCCTCCGCTCTCGCCCGAGACATAGACGGCCGCCAGGTAGTTGTTTTCTTTGGTGCTCAGGACGTTGTCGCCCATCACGACCCCAGGGGTTACGATCTCAGTAACGCCACGCTTGACGAGCTTCTTGGTCAGCTTGGGGTCTTCGAGCTGGTCGCATATGGCGACGCGCTTGCCAGCCTTGACTAGTTTGGGCAGGTAGTTGTCCAGGGCGTGGTGGGGGAAGCCTGCCAGCTCTTCGTCATAGGAGGATCCATTGCTCCTCTTGGTGAGCGTAATGCCCAGGATGCTCGAGGCCACCACGGCATCGGCTCCAAAGGTCTCATAGAAATCGCCCATCCTAAACAGGAGTATCGCATCAGGGTGCTGAGCCTTGATGCGGTTGTACTGCGCCATCAGAGGCGTCTCGGCCTTGCCCTTGGGGGCAGAGGGCGTGTCTTGGGATGAGGCAGAGCGTGGTTTGCGTCCCATAGGTATGCGCTAGCGCTTAGCCCTCGAGCTTGTCAAAAAGGAGCTTTTGGAAGTACTCGCCCCTGGTGAGCCTGCCGTCTTGCACGGCTACGACCTCAACGATACCCGAGGCGGCTACCGTGCCGTCCTCAAAGAGGATGTCTTGCTCGAAGATCAAGGTAGCCGAGCGCATATAGCATCTCAGAGCCGAGCGAAAGCGGTCGCCACTGCGCAAGGCCTTGCGGTAGGTGATGGTCACCTTGCGTACAAAGGCATCGAGACCCGCTTGGTGCATCTCGCCGAAGTTGGCCCCTAGGCTCTCCCAAAACTCATGCCTAGCATGCTCCATATAGCGCTGGTAATTAGCATTATTGACCACCCCTTGCAGGTCGCACTCATAGTCGCGTACCTTCATCTCTAGGGCAAACATGTACTCTTGATTGTTCAT
>JBGYQR010000164.1:0-5339 GCA_041839075.1 Porphyromonas sp. | reverse complement strand
GGTACTCGCTTTTTGATGCGGTAGCCCTGCAGGTAGCCCCCTCTTCCTTTGCGCTCTTCCTTCTTTCTCCTATCTACCCTCCCCCCGCCTCCCTCCTCGGCCCACTTCCCGAGGGCTCTTCCCTCCCGCCCCCTCTTGCCTCCCTCGCCTCATGTCTATCACCCCTCTTTCTCTCCGCCCTCACCCCTCTCTGCCCCTCGGCCTCGGCCGCTCCAATCCCGCCCCAAAAACGCTTTAGGTTAGAGCCCTCAAGGGCTCTAACCTAAAGCCCTTGAGGGGTTCAACTTAGAGGGGTGGAGAGGGGTAGGTTGGGGCCTTTGCGAGGGGGGGGGCTGGGGGGGAAGCGAGGGGAAGAGAGTAGGGCAGAGGAGGCTGTGCCACTGCCCCCAAAGGCGAGCGAGCGCGAGAGGCCATATCAGCAGAGCGGATAAATAGTATTAGCTTTGCATATAATATAGCACTCAACAAGTATGACATTGGACAACAACCTCATCGGCGACGACGACTACCGCGAAGCAGAAGCCGTCTACAACGAGATAGCACAAGAGCTCAAAGAGAAGCTCGACCTGGATAAGCTGGTGTACTTCGGAGACCTCGTCTTCGACTACTTCGACAGCCGTGGTTTCATGGGCGAGGAGGACGAGGACGAAGAAGTGGAGTTCAACTACGACGAGCTCCTAGACTACCTCTGCAAAGAGCTCGGACGCGATGGCATCATCGACCTACCCAAGGACGACGTCGCCCTCCTCTTGGACGCTCAGCTCAATTACTACGACCGCCTCTCGGAGGACGAAGACTAAGCCGCGGGGTTATAGATAGATGGGCAAAAACAAACTATCTAAGTTTGCCGATATGGAGACGTTCGCACACGTCTTCCAGTACCCCCGGCAACGCCTCGAGGCAGAGGGCTTTCCCCTACGTGGGCGGTGGCGCGAGGCCTTCTTCCACAACGACCACCCCATCGTCCTAGAGCTCGGGTGTGGCAAGGGCGAATACACCGTAGGGCTCGCAGAGCGCTTCCCGGACAAAAACTTCATCGGCATCGACATCAAAGGGGCACGCATGTGGACGGGTGCCAAGGCAAGCCTTGAGGCGGGTATGGGCAACGTGGCTTTCGTGCGAACGGAGATCGAGCTCTTGGAGCATTTCTTTGCCCCTGGGGAGGTGGACGAGATCTGGATCACCTTCCCCGATCCACAGATGAAAAAAGCCACCAAGCGTCTCACCGGGACACGCCTGGTGGCCAGCTACGAGCGCATCCTCAAGCCTGGTGGCCTGGTACATCTCAAGAGCGATAGCCCCTTCCTCTACACCTATACCCGAGCCATGATCGAGGCCAATGGCTTTGAGACGCTCGAGGACACTAGCGACCTCTATGCTTCGGGGGTGGTGAGCGACATCCTCGACATCAAGACCTACTACGAGGAGCAGTGGCTCTCGCGGGGGCTGACGATCAAGTATATCTGCTTCTGCCCCGAGGCTCGCCAGGGGGGACTGGTCGAGCCCGACATCGAGATCGAGCCCGATAGCTATCGTAGCTTCGGACGCACCAGGCGTAGCGAAGACTCATCACACTAAACTGCATATTCAATGGCGATTACACTATATCCCAACCTTATCCTCGAGGCACTCGAAAAGGTGCGCTACCCTGGCACAGGGCAAAACCTTGTCGAGGCAGGCATGGTCGAGGATGATATTCGTATCGAGGGCAACAAGGTGAGCTTCTCGCTCATCTTCGACAAGCCCAACTCCCCCTTTATCAAGAGTGTGGTCAAGGCTGCCGAGACCGCCATCCTGACGTTCATTAGCCCCGAGGTGGAGATCAAGGGCAACATCTCGGTCAAAGTACCCGAGGTGCAGCCCAAGGTCGAGCACAAGCTCCTACCCGAGGTCAAGAACGTCGTAGCCGTCTTCTCTGGCAAGGGTGGAGTGGGCAAGAGTACAGTGGCTGCCAACCTGGCCGTTTCCCTCGCCAAGGAGGGGTACAAGGTGGGGCTATTGGATGCTGATATATTCGGCCCCTCTGTCCCCCTCATGTTTGGTTGCCAGGACGAACGCCCTCTCCTGGAGGAGGTCGATGGCAGAGAGCTCATACAACCCGTCGAGCGCTATGGCGTCAAGCTACTATCTATCGGCTTTTTTGTCAATAAGGAGAGTCCTGTGCTCTGGCGCGGAAGCATGGCGGGCAACGCCCTCAAGCAGCTCCTTAGCGAAGGTAACTGGGGCGAGCTGGACTACCTCCTCTTGGATATGCCTCCAGGGACTAGCGACATCCACCTGACGCTTGTGCAGACGCTGGGCATCACGGGTGCAGTAGTTGTGACGACCCCCCAGCAGGTGGCTCTAGCCGATGCTATCAAGGGGATAGCGATGTTTCTGGACGACAAGGTGGGCGTGCCCGTGCTTGGGCTCATAGAGAATATGGCTTGGTTCACCCCGGCCGAACTACCACAAAACCGCTACTACATCTTCGGTCGTGATGGTGGACGTCAGCTAGCCGCCGATATGAACCTCCCTCTGCTGGGGCAGATCCCCCTGGTGCAGAGCATCTGCGAGAGTGGCGACAGCGGCGCTCCCGCCTCGGTGAGCGACGACAGCATCACCAGCGCGATATATCGTCAGCTTGCGCGTAACGTCGCCGAAGCCGTCGATAGGCGCAACGCAGAGCTCGACCCAACCAGGAAGGTGGAGGTCAGCAAATAGATCCACGAGCAGTAGGTCGGTCTGTCGCGCCCTAGCTTGTATAGGCTAGCGGTGAGGAACGTCCGGGCAACGCAGAGCGCCATACTACCTAACGGGTAGCTAGTCGCGAGGCTAGAGTAGCGTAACAGAAAACGACAGCCAATCCGTCCTCGGAAGGCTTGGTGATGGTGAAAAGGTGAGGTAAGAGCTCACCGGCATCTGTGGCGACACAGGTGGCCGTACGCCTTATGGGTTGCAAGATCATGTAAACCGACGCGACGAGGGTTGCTCGCCCCATGTCGGAGGGTAGATTGCTAGAGCTGGGTAGTGATACTCAGTCGAGATAAATGACAGACGCCCACTGCTCCCTCGGGGGCTTGGGTACAGAACCCGGCTTATAGACCTACTGCTCCCCTATACGTAGCATCCCCATACGCCTCCTGGTAGACGTGTGGGGATGCTCGTTTTTTGTATATTCGCTAGCGAGGGGCTCGTGCATAGCCCCCAGAGATACCTGCGTACCTTTATACACAAATACACCTTATCGCCTATGCTTGTACGTACCTATGCTGCCGCCCTGCAAAGCATCAACGCCCGTACCATTACCATCGAGGTAAGCTGTGCCCCAGGGTCTTACTTTCAGCTCGTCGGCCTCCCCGACACCGCTGTCAAAGAGAGCCAAGATCGCATCATCTCGGCCATCGAGAGCAGTGGGCATCGCTTCCCAGGCAAGCGCATTATCATCAACATGAGCCCTGCTGACCTACGCAAAGAGGGGGCAGCCTATGACCTGCCACTAGCCATCGGCATACTGGGGGCGGATGAGCAGATACCCACGGACGAACTAGAGCGTATCATGCTGATGGGCGAACTGATGCTCGACGGCACGCTACGTCCCATTCGGGGCGCTCTACCTATGGCCATACAGGCGCGACAAGAGGGCTTCGACGCCCTCATCTTACCCAAGGCCAACGCCTCTGAGGCGGCTGTGGTAGAGGGGCTGAGCGTCTATGGAGCCAGTAGCCTTAGTGAGGTCATTGGTATGCTACGGGGCAAGGGACAGATCGCACCCACTAGGGTAGATGTGCAGGCCGAGTTTGGGCGCGAACGCCTACGGCACAGCCTCGACTTTGCCGACGTCAAAGGACAAGACAACGTCAAGCGAGCTCTCGAAGTCGCCGCGGCTGGTGGGCATAACCTCCTGATGGTGGGACCTCCTGGGAGCGGCAAGAGCATGATGGCCAGGCGACTTCCCGGTATCCTCCCGCCCTTCTCTCTAGACGAAGCCCTCGAGGCGACCAAGGTCTACTCCGTAGCAGGTAAGCTCGGGCGGGATATTACGCTCATGACGGAGCGCCCCTTTCGTGCCCCTCACCACTCGATCTCTCCCGTAGCTTTGGTCGGAGGGGGGAGCAACCCTCAGCCCGGGGAGATTAGTCTCGCGCACCACGGCGTGCTGTTTCTTGACGAGTTGCCCGAGTTTAGTCGGCACGTCCTCGAGGTCATGCGTCAGCCCCTCGAGGAGCGTATGGTTACGGTGGCGCGGGCACGCTTCTCGGTCGATTATCCCGCCAGCTTCATGCTCATTGCCGCGATGAACCCTTGCCCCTGTGGGTACTACAACCACCCCTCGCGCCCTTGCGAATGTACACCCCAGCAGGTGCAGCGCTACCTGGGGCGTGTCTCGGGGCCTTTGCTCGATCGTATAGACCTACAGGTCGAGATTGTCCCCGTCCCCTTTGAGCACCTCTCCTCCACGAGGGCGAGCGAGAGTAGCGTCGATATACGCACCAGGGTGGTGCGCGCCCGAGAGATACAAAGCGCACGCTTTGCCTCCTACCCCGGCATCCACTGCAATGCTCAGATGACGCCTGCCCTCACTCAGCGCCTGGCTCGACCCGACGCCGAGGGGCTCGAGCGCCTCAAGGTCGCCATGGAGCGCTTCAACCTCTCTGCCCGAGCCTACGACCGCATCCTCAAGGTCGCCCGCACTATTGCCGACCTCGATGGCAGTCAGGACGTCCTCTCGCGCCATATTGCCGAGGCCATCCAGTACCGAGCTCTCGATCGCGGCTCGTGGGGAATGAAGCGTTTCTAGCTCCACCCTGGTCTCGGAGCCCGTAGGCTACTACATCACTCAAACATTTTGCCCCAGCCTTTGCCTCTCATCTGAGGGCAAGGGCTGGGGCAAAGCATTTTGAAGGGGCTGAGGCGTTATAGAATAGCCTCGACGAAGTCGCCATCTATCCCCAGGGGGCGAGGAGGCCACCTCGGCTGAGGGGAAGAGGGAGGCTACCTGCGCCTTCTGCGCTGTATCTCTTCGGCGGCCAGCTTGTCTATCTCTCGTCGCTCGTCTGAGAAGGGAAATATCTCATACAAAGGTGATAGGTCATCGAAGTACCTGAGGGCTGGTACGAGCATCCTAAGCACCTCGAGCTTGGTGGACTTGAAGGGGATCTTGTTGATCACCTGGGCGGCCTCCTCCGGGGTGAAGTAGTGCATCGAGGCCGCTCGCTCTATTATGGTCTTTTGGTTACTGCTCAGAGCACCATCGATCTGCTTGAGTAGAGTGGCAAACCACGGAGCCGACCTGCCTGTGGGATAGGAGCCGTAGTAGGGGCGTCCCTCATAGGAGCCCTCTCCAGGCCGAGTAGCGG
>JBGYQR010000163.1:0-6264 GCA_041839075.1 Porphyromonas sp. | reverse complement strand
GACATGGAGCCTCCTGTCCCGTAGGTATGGGCGTGAGTTGCTCGGCAGACCGCAACATCAAGGCCAAGATCAACCGAGATGGCATTTGGATTGAGAAGATGGAGCAAAACCCCGCTCGCCTCATCCCCGCAGAGCTACGCCAGGGACACGAGGGGACGGTGGTCAAGATAGACCTCAACCGCCCTATGGCTGAGATCCTCGCCGAGCTGAGCAAGTACCCCGTATCGACACGTCTCTCGCTCTCGGGTACCATCATCGTCGGTCGCGACATTGCCCACGCCAAGCTCAAGGAGCGTATCGACGCAGGACAGGGACTGCCCCAATACCTCAAGGATCATCCCATCTACTATGCTGGCCCAGCCAAGACGCCCAAGGGGATGCCCAGCGGTTCGTTTGGTCCTACGACAGCAGGGCGCATGGATAGCTACGTAGACCTCTTGCAGAGCCAGGGCGGTAGTATGATCATGATCGCCAAGGGCAACCGCAGCAAGCAGGTAACGGACGCTTGCCACAAGTACGGAGGCTTCTACCTCGGCAGTATCGGAGGTCCCGCAGCCGTGCTCGCCCAGGAGAGTATCAAGAAGGTGGAGGTGCTCGAGTATCCCGAGCTAGGTATGGAGGCCATCTGGAAGATCGAGGTGGAGGATTTCCCAGCCTTCATCCTCGTAGACGACAAGGGCAACGACTTCTTCGAGCAGATCAAGCAGCGCTGTGGCGACTGCGCTATCGCCAAGTAGTCTCCCCATCTCTCTTATAGCACAAGCCCCATAGACCTCGGGTCTATGGGGCTTGTGCTATAAGGACGAGAGCCATTTGAGGCTCTAGGGCTAGCGCCACGAGGTCATCACCCTCAGCACCTCGTGGCGATAGCCCGTCTCCTGAGCCGAGAGGCGATATTGCTGTGGGGAGAGCCCCGTCTTGGCCTTGAATAGCCTCGAGAAGTACTGAGGGTACTCGAAGCCGAGGGCATAGGCGAGCTCGCTAATACTAGTATCCGACGACAAGAGACGGCTCTTGGCCTCCTCGATGATATAGTAGTGTATATGGTCCTGAGGGCTTCGTCCCGACTCCTGCTTGAGCTGGTCGCTCATATAGCTCGGAGAGAGACAGACCTGCTCGGCTAGGTAAGAGACGCTGGGGAGCCCTCTACGCTCCAGGTCGCCTGCATCCATATAGGCACTAAGGGCTTGCTCAAACCGCTCCAGCAGGCTCCCCTCTACGCTAGCGCGTGATGAACTGCCGCTCGTAGTACCGCGTACAATAGTTGAGCATGAGCTCTATGTTGGAGACGATGAGGCGCTGGGTATGCTTGTCGATGCCGCGCCCGAGCTCGAGTCTGATGAGCCGAAGTATCTCCGAGAGCGTCGTCCGCTCTTGCGCCGAGAGGTGTAGAGCCTCGTTGGTGTTGTAGCCAAAGAACGAGTACGACTTGATGCTCCGCCCTAGGGGCATCTGGCGTATTAGGTCTGGGTGGAAGAATAGCCCCCAGCTATCCTCCTTGTCGGGCTCGGGCTCATCGGCTCCTATCGTTATGGTCTGCCCTGGGGCAATGCAAAGCATATTGCCCGCCGAGAAGTCGTAGGGCTTCTGCCCATACCACACCCGATGCTGGCACCCTTGAGCAACGATGATGGCATAGAAGCCGAGGGTTATCTTCGTCCCAATGGCAAACTGAGACTCGTACTCGTCGAAGCTCACCAGCGCCACCAAGGGGTGCATCGCCTCCTGGCCAGGTAGCCTCTCCATGAGGTCCTGTATGGTCTCTAGGTGCACAAACTGGCTCATACATCAAGTGTGGCCAAGAGCCTGCATAATAGCCTCGTAGTAGATCTGCGCCCTGTCTTGGGAGAAGTAATCTACCACCAAGCCCACCAGGCCGAAGTACCCCAAGCCTATTCCTATTCCCTGCCACACAGGGCTCGTGCTGAGCCAAAAGATCAGAAGCGTAGCGATAAAGCAAACCGTCGCAACGACCTTGGATATGACGTACTGATATTGGAAGCTCTCCACGCGCTCCCGCTCGGCCTCTACAAAGGCCTCGCCCCTCTCCTGGTAGAGGGCGGGGTACTCAACGGCTCGCTTCTGATTGGACACGCGTAGCGAAACGCCTACTGCCGTATAGATCATACCACCGAGTAGCAGGAGCCACAGCAACGCCTTGGCCGAGGGCATCGTACCCAGCTTCCAAAAGAGCACTGCCCCTATCATCGTAGCGATACCAAAGGCGCAGAGGAGCGCCCCCTCAAGCAGTTCGCCATCAATCCAGGCCTGCGTATGTTGGTAGAAGTTTATCATTGTCGTCTTGCATTTTCTTGTTAGCAAAGGTACGGGTTATCTCTAACCCGTACCTTTGACGTCTATCTAATCCGATGAAACTTTTGCGTCTGCCCCAGCAGGGGACACACACCGCCTACTTGAGCTGGCTCATTACAATCTTGTCATACATCTCATCCGAGACGAGCGAGCGCATGGCTATCAGCGTCGAAGACATCTTGCCCACACGATAGCGGGTCTTGGGCTTCTTGGCCTTGATGATCTTGCATACCGCCTCGGCGATAACCTCGGGCTGTGAATTGTTGCCCTCGACCTCGGTCTTCCTGGTGTTTTCGATGATGGTATTCATCAGCCCCTTGTAGGCGCTGTCCTTGGGGAGCTTCTCAAAGTTGTCCAGCAGCACCTGGCCAAACTCCGTGGCGATGAACCCAGGCTCCAACACCACGACATCTATCCCAAAGGGCTTGAGCTCGAGGCGTAGGCAATCGCTCAGTCCCTCGACGGCATGCTTGCTGGCGTGGTACCAGGCTCCCATGGGGAAGTACACCTTGCCCCCTACTGAGGAGGTATTGATGATGAGCCCCTTCCCTGCCTGGCGCATATAGGGCACTACGGCTTGCGTCATGGCGGCTAGGCCAAAGAGGTTTACCTCCAGTTGCTGACGAGCCTCTTCGAGGGGGACATCTTCGACCGCCCCATAGAGGCCATAGCCTGCATTATTCCACAAGACATCGATACGCCCCTCTCGACTAATAATCTCATCGACGACGCGACGAATATCTTCCTGACGGCTCACATCCATCTGCATCGGATGCCCTCCCAGGGCCTCGAGATCTTGCATCGCCTCGAGACGACGAGCCACAGCATATACGGTGTACCCCTGGGCGATAAGTTGCTTAGCCGTGATCTTGCCCATACCTGAGCTGGCGCCTGTTATTAGGATGACTTTACTCATTGTTTCTTTTGTCTTTAGTTTGTTATACCTTATTTACACTGCAAAGGTACGGGACATTCGCCCCATGGCTCTTAAACAAATTTTGGTTTGTTGTACACTTTTCTCCTTTGGGGTATAGCGAGGGGCTCCGCGCATAGCTCCGCGGAGTACGGTGCCCCTGTGGGCAGGGAAGGTCTAGGGGGTCTGTGCGTTAATCAGCGAGAGGATACCCGCCACATCATCGGGATGGAACCAATGTATCGCCTCGTCGCGTTGCCACCAGGTCATCTGCTTGCGGGCATAGTGCCGGCTATTGCGCTGGATGAGGCGAACGGCCTCTGGGAGATCGATAGCGCCATCGAAGTAGGCAAAGAGCTCCTTGTACCCCACGGTATTGAGCGCGTTAAGGTCTCGGTACTGATAGACGGCTCGAGCCTCCTCTACGAGCCCCGCTTGGATCATCAGCTCCACGCGTCTATTGATGCGCTCGTAGAGCTCGGGGCGTGGACGGCTCAGCCCGACCTTGATAATATCAAAAGGCCTCTCGGCTCTAGAGGCTTCGCTCAAGAAACTGCTAAAGGGCTTCCCCGATGAGAGGCAAACTTCGTAGCCGTGCAGGACGCGCTTGTAGTTGCGCTTGTCCACTCGGGCGTAGTATAGGGGGTCGAGAAGGTTAAGTTCGCCCAGGATGGTCTCTAGCCCCTCGGTGTGGTACCGCTCCCAAACAGCCTGTCGCACCTCCTGAGAGACATCTGGCACAGGTGCCGTCCCCTCGGTAAGGGCATCGATATACATCATCGAGCCCCCCGAGACGACGACCCAGGGCGACGTGCGGTGTAGCGCCCCGATGACCTCAAGGGCCTCCTGCTCGTACATCCCCGCGCTATAAGGCTCGACAACGCTCTTGTGCCCAACCAAATAATGAGGCACAGTAGCCCGCTCCTCTAGAGTGGGGGCTGCTGTGCCTATGGGTATCTCTCTGAATACCTGCCGAGAGTCCGCCGAGACGATATGAGCACCAAGCCTGCGCGCAAGAGTAAGGCTGAGCTCTGTCTTGCCCACACCCGTGGGGCCAAGCAGGACGAGGACAGCGGGGCGACGCATCGCTAGGGGCAGAGCGTATGGGGGCGAACTAGTACCCTTCGAGGCTCTCGAGGTCGGTGAAGCCCTCGGGATCGAGATCGTCGAGGTCGAGCTGGTCTTCGTCGAAGAAGTCTTCGCCTAGGTCGAGTCCTCTACCTGTGGTTGTTGCCGTGGCGGTAGGCTCTAGGTCAAGCTCAGCTATCTGCTGTGGCACCTTGCCTCGCTCGATGGTAAAGACGGGGGCATCCAGCCTCTGTCCTGGGAGCAACTCGACCAGCTCCATATAGAAGCCTCGCTCGTTGAACATGTCATAGACATAGAATAGCTTATCCCCCTTGTCTCGCACAAGCTCCTCGAGCCTTGTGCTCTCCATCAGATAGCTGTCCTGCTCGCTGTTGAACCCCATGTCCATCAGCGTAATCTCCTGCTGCATGCTCCAGTCGTCGTCGCAGACGTGGAAGCTGGTGATCTCTTTGGTCGAATAATCGAGCCCCTCGAGGATGAAGTCGTTGAGCTGGAGGAATGTTGCTTCAGAGTCTACCTGTATCTCACGAAGGAAACTCTCCTCCTCGTCCGATACTAATCGAAATCGATATACCATATAGGTTACACTACTATTCTGTTGTTTATAGCCTATCGCAAAGGTAGCATTTCTCCGCCAACCTCACGCCCAACGCCCTCTGCCTCTACCCACCTCCCCGAGTCCCCCCTCTACTCCCCCTCCCCTCTAGCTCGCTACCTTAGAGCGCCGAAGGGCTCTAACTTAACGCGAGTCCGGCGTAAGGAGATATCTCTGAAAAATACAAGTTTTTATAAACCAGCGTATTATCTTCTCTTTGGATACATCGCAATCAAGAAGATGAGTCAGCTCATAAACTGTTTGCTGGTCGGAGAGAGTCAAAAAGCCTATTTGAGAGCAAAAGAAATGCCTAGGAAGCCTACCTCTCGAACGAAAAATGCATTAACTAACAGCGTTTTATGTTGCTCTCTTACGACGAATTCGCTTTACCTTAGAGCTGTTAGAGGGGGGGAGGTTGGGCGGTTGGTGAGGGAGGGCTAGGGGGCTGAGAGGAGGAGCCCGAGAGAGGGACAAGTCACGGCCTTGGAGGGGTGGGAGGGTGGTAATAGGCTCAGCCCCAAGGAGGGGGAGGGGAGAGAATGCCCATTTATGCTATATTTGCAGGCGTATATAAACGAAGCCTAGAGGCCTCTGCGCCTCCACGAGATAGTAGACTGTATAGATATGATTGACCAAACCGCATCCACTACAAGGCCAAACCAGCTGACCAGGCGACACGATCACGCGCTCTTGCTCGTGACCTTCGGCAGCACCTACCCTGGCCCCCATCGCACCTTCGCCCGCATTCGGACGTTCTTTGCAGAGGCCTTTCCTGATAGAGATATCTACATGGCTTTCACCTCGGGTATGTGCATGCGTCGCTGGTTCGAGAAGTCTGGCGAGCAGTATTACCCAGCCGACGTATGGCTCGAAGCCTTGGGGGAGGCAGGCTACGAACGTATCAGCATTCAGAGTTTACATATCATCCCAGGGCTGGAGTATTCGTTCATCCGCCAGCGCTATCTACCAGTCTTCTCGGAGCGTTATCCTCAGATCCCTGTGGCGGTGGGCGAACCACTGCTGTTCTCTTCGGAGGATATAGTCCGAGTGGGGGACGTTATATATACGGCCTTCGCCCAGGAGCTCGCCTCGGGGCAGGCCTTGGTACTGATGGGACACGGCAATAGCACGGACAAGTTCCCCGAGGCCAACGGGAAGTATGCCGAGCTCAATAGCTACCTGCAGTCTAGGGACAAGAAGATTGTCATCGGCACAGTCGATTACGAGGCTATGCTCTATGAGCATGTGCTGGATCACCTCTTGCGCCACTGCCCTCCGCCTACAAGGCTAAACTTCCTCCCCCTCATGTCGGTAGCTGGCGACCATGCCCTCAACGATATGGTCGGAGCCTGGG
>JBGYQR010000162.1:0-6757 GCA_041839075.1 Porphyromonas sp. | reverse complement strand
CTGCGCTCCATCCCACGAAACCACGTCATCTGCCTCTTGGCAAACTGATGGATGGCAATCTCTAGCTCCCGAGCCATCTCCTGGTAGCTGATCTGCCCCAGGACGTAGAGGGTGACGAACTTGTACTCCAGCCCATAATAGATCAGGTCCTCGGGGGCGACACCGCTTGCAATCAGACCCTCTACCTCGCGGGTCATCCCCTCGGAGAGGCGTCTCTCTAGGCGACGAGAGATACGCTCGCGACGCACCTCTCGGGGCAGGTCGAGGCAGATGATGAGACTATCGTCGATGGGGGCAAACTCCGTCACCTCCAGCCCCCTCTCTCTCTCCGAGCGTATGTGCTCGGCGATCTCGATGGCGCGTATGGCGCGCTGGGCTGTGTCTAGGTCGGTGCGGTTGTGCAGGGGGCCATAGGAGCTCAGGCGCTGGGTGAGAGCCTCTAGCGAGAGCGGGGCGAGCTCTTGGCGCAGGGCGAGGTTGGGCGGTACATCGGGGAGGTGGTAGCCCCTGAGGACGCTCTCGATATAGAGCCCCGTGCCTCCGCAGAGGATGGGATACTCGATACCCCTCTGGCGCATATCCTCATAGACACGATGGAAGTCGTGCTGATAGGCAAAGAGGTTGTACTTGGCTCCCGCGGGTAAGATGTCGATGAGGTGGTAGGGCACTTGCTCGCCGTCTACGACATAGTCGGCGAGGTCTTTGCCTGTACCGAGGTCCATCCCGCGGTAGACCTGTCTAGAGTCTGCTCCGATGACTTCGGAGCAAAGGCATCGGGCAAGACGGGCAGCTAGCGCCGTCTTGCCCGATGCAGTAGGGCCTATGATGGTGATGAGCATTGCTCTTCGATGGCCTACGGCTAGCCTCGGCTATCCTTGAGGATGACGTCGTGTGCTCCGCCCTCTACGATAGAGGTGCTGGAGACGAGGGTAATCTTGGCCTTTTGCTGGAGCTCTTGTAGGGTAATGGTGCCACAGCTACACATGGTGGCTTTCATCTTGCCCAGCGTTACGGCTAGGTTGTCTTTGAGCTTACCTGCGTAGGGGACGTAGCTGTCTACGCCCTCCTCAAACTTGAGGTTCTCAGACCCACCGCTGTCGTAGCGTTGCCAGTTTTGGGCGCGGTTGGATCCTTCGCCCCAGTACTCCTTGACAATGTTGTTGCCGATCTTGAGCTTGCGCGTGGGCGACTCGTCGAAGCGGGCGAAGTAGCGCCCCATCATCAAGAAGTCCGCCCCCATGGCTAGCGCCAGCGTCATGTGGTAGTCGTGCACCAGCCCCCCGTCGCTACATATAGGGACGTAGATACCTGTCTCTTGGTAGTATTCGTCGCGCGCCTTGGCCACCTCGATGAGGGCTGTAGCTTGGCCTCGACCGATACCCTTTTGCTCTCGGGTAATGCAGATACTACCGCCCCCGATACCGACCTTGACGAAGTCCGCCCCAGCCTCGGCCAGGTAGCGGAAACCCTCGGCATCGACGATATTACCTGCGCCTACCATCACCTTGTCGCCGTAGGTTTGGCGGATCCATTGCAGGGTGTCGTATTGCCACTCGCTGTATCCGTCCGACGAGTCTATGCAGAGCACATCCGCTCCGGCCTCTACTAGGGCAGGCACGCGCTCGCGGTAGTCGCGGGTGTTGATGCCAGCGCCGACGAGTAGCTCTTTGGTTACCTTGTTGGAGAGCTCAATGGGGTTATCCTTGTGGCTGTCATAGTCCTTGCGGAAGACGAGGTAGACGAGATGCCCCTCGTCGTCGATGATGGGGAGGGTATTGAGCTTGTGCTCCCAGATGATGTTGTTGGCCTCCTTGAGGGTGATACCCAGGCGCCCTACCTTGAGCCGCTCAAAGGGCGTCATAAACGCGCTGACCAGTTCGGTCTCGGGTGTGGTGCCGAGGCGATAGTCTCTACTGGTAACGATCCCCATCAGTCGCCCATGGCTAGAGCCGTCGTGCGTGATGCCTATGGTCGAGTGTCCTGTCTGTCGATTGAGACGTAGCACGTCGGCCAGCGTTGCCGTGGGAGGCAGGTTGGAGTCGCTGGTAACGAAGCCTGCCTTAAACTTCTTAACCCTGCGCACCATCTCGGCTTGCTCAGCGATGGGCTGAGAGCCATAGATAAACGAAAGCCCTCCGTTGCGTGCCAGCTCGATGGCCAGAGTGTCGTTGGAGACAGACTGCATGATGGCAGAGACGAAGGGGATATTGAGGTGGATGCGAGGCTCCTGTCCACGCGCGAAGCGTACTAGAGGAGTTGTTAGCTTGACGTTGTCGGGGGTGCAGGCACGCGTCGTTAGCCCTGGGATCAGGAGGTACTCACCAAAGGTGCGGGAAACTTCATTGACGTAAACAGCCATAGTCCTTGTTGCTTGCTGATGGGATAATAGGATACTGAAATTTCCCGCCAAAATTAACTACAATCCGCCGAACCCCCAAACGCCCCCTGCGTCGCCCTCTGGCTAGTGTCTTGCGGAGACGGTGAGATTGCCCTGTAAGGGGCGGTAGGTTAGACCCCTTGAGGGCTTTAGGTTAGAGCGTCTTGGGGCTTTAGGTTAGAGCCCTCGAGGGGTCTAACTTAGAGCGTTGTTGCGGTGTAGGTTGGAGAGGGGCGGGGGAGATAGAGCCAGCTCCCTACCCGCTGGCGGTGAGGCCTTGGGGTAGGGAGCTGGCTTGGAGCTATCCCCGTAGGGATGGCGTGCTATGATGAGGTCGGGTAGCCGCCTCTTACAAGGGGTTGATCTCGCAGAGCGGGTTGCCCTTGAGCTCGTCGTAGGGGATAGCAAACTCCCAGTGCTTGCTGTCAAGCGTGGTGGGGATATTGCGTGCGTTGCTACCCGTGTTGCGCGCGAGCGCTGTCGCCTTGGTCGTCTCTCCCTTGAGGCTGGCCAGGATGTCGAAGTTCTTGGCCGAGACGCGGTCGGGGAGGCGGTTGGTACGCTTCAGGTCGAAGAAGTTTTGCCCCTCGAGCCAGAGATCGATGCGCTTGTTGCGCAGGATCTCATCGATGAGGGTTTGTCCCGAACCTGAGGCGAAGCTATACTCGGCATCACGCGTGAGCATGACGGTCTTTAGGGTACCCAGGGCTTCGGCGTCCTTGCTCTGACGCGCTTCGGCTTCGGCCTGGATGTAGTAGAGCTCGCCTAGACGCATCAGCACGTAGTCCATACGGCTGTCTTCGAGGCTAGCGGCCTTGAACTTGATGCTCTGCCCCGTTACCTCCCAGTTGGCTCTAGCAGGGGTGCTTCCCCCACGGAAGTAGTCGCTGAAGGCATCGGCTGGAATGGCATCCCCGCGGTCAAGGGCTACCCACCACTGGCGACGAACATCCTTCTCACCCATAGCATCGTAGAGCGTACGATTGACAGCAAAGCGTAGCGAGCCCTGGTAGCCATCCATGTTGTAGGCATAGGTGGCGCCAAAGGATACGTAGTAGAAGTTCTGGTCCGCAGCCTGACGGTAGCCCCAGATCCATTCGCTGGCGTCTAGGTTGTTGAAGCCATCGACCAGGGCGCTCCCGCTCTGCAATGTAGCGCCACTACGCTGGATGGCCGTCTCGGCATATTGCTCAGCCTTGGCCCATTCGCCCTTGGTCAGGGCGATACGTGCCGCTATACCGGCAGCGGTGGCGTAGCGAATGTCGTTTTTCCGACCGCTGTCGCTCAGGGGCTCCAGTGCCTCTAGGGCGGTGGTGATGTCCTGGTCTATCTGGGCATACACCTCGTCTACTGTGGCGCGTGCCTGTGGCGTGATGGTGGCCGTCGTGCGCAGGATTACCCCCAGCTGGCTATTGGCCTGTCCTGGCACATAGCGCTTGGCAAAGAGCTGTACGAGGTTGTGGTAGGCCCAGGCGCGGAAGGCGTAGGCGTTGCCCTTGAGGCGCTGTACCTTGTCGCTAGGCGTGCCCCCGAGCGCCTCGAGACCAGCGATGGCCTTGTTGGCGTGCTGGATGATGGTGTAGTAGAAGTCCCACGTATAGTAGGGTAGGGCACCATTGGGGTCGCGGTGGTTTTCCCAGCGATACTCTGCCATGTGAATAGCTGGCAGGGTGTTGATGAGCTCGTCGCTGAGCATGTCTACCTTGGCGCCGATAGCGGTTTGCCCTCTGCCCCAGCGGTGGTTAAACGTATAGGTGTAGGCCATGCTGTTGATCCCATTGACGAGGATCTCCAGCCCCTCTTCGGTGCGCTCTATCTGAGCGTCGCTGAGGCTCGTGGTGGGGACGGTCTCGAGGAAGTCCTTGCTGCACCCTTGTAGGAGCGAGGCCCCGAGGAGACCTATGGCGATATATTTGGTCGTCTTCATTGTCGTAGTCATTATTGATTGATTACAGAGCGATGCTTAGGCTAGCCGTGATGGTCTTGGCAAAGTCGTAACCCGCTGCGCCCGTCACTGCATCGAAAGTATTCATAGGGTTGAAGCCCTGGCGCTTGGTCCACAGGAAGAGGTTCTCCCCGGCGAGGCTCACGCGTGTGGTGCCTACGCCTAGACGGCTCGTCCAGCTCTTGGGCAGGGTGTAGCCCAATGAGATAGACTTGAGCATCAGCGCATCGCTAGAGATGAGGAAGCGGTCAGAGGTCAGCGTAGAGTAGAGCCCGCCGTTGCCCGCATCCAGGCGAGGGATGCCCGAGTTGCGGTTGGTCTCCGTCCAGGCATTCAGGAGGTCTACGTGTGCGGCTGTACCGCTGCTGAGGTCGCGACTCATCAGGCTCTGGTAGGCTCCGTCGTAGGCCTTGCCCCCGAGCTGGTAGGCAAACTGCATAGCGAAGTCCACATCCCTCCAGCGAAGCTCCGTGCCGAAGCCCCCTTGTAGCTTGGGGATGGATGAGCCAGCGAAGTGCTTACGTGCATACGCCCCCTCCTTGGTCCAGGTGACTTTCTCTCCCTCGGTCGCCATACCTGCGAAGTCGGCATGCGTAGGGTCAGCATTGTTGGGGTAGCGCTCGGCATCGATGCGGTAGATAGCCCGACCATCCTTGGGGTCTACGCCGATAAACTCGTTGAGGAAAAACTCATAGATGCTCTTGCCCTCTAGGTACTTGAAGTTACCCACCTCAATACCATTCTCTCTATTGGCCTCGGGTAGGCTTACGAGCTTGTTGCGAAGCAGAGTGCCGTTGGCATTGATGCTCCACGTCCAATCCTTGGTGCTGATGGGCGTGTACTTGAGGGTAAACTCAACCCCCGTGTTGCGCACCTTACCGATGTTGCGGTCGATGCTTCCAACCCCCGTGGAGATGGGTAGTGGCTCCTCAAAGAGCAGGTCCTTAGACTCCTTGTTGAAGAACTCTATCGTACCCGTCAGCTGGCCAAATAGGCCAAACTCAATGGCTATATCGGTGCTGGTCTGCGTCTCCCAAACGAGGTCTACGTTGCCGAAGTTGGAGATGCGAGCCCCAGGGAGCGTGAGGTTGTTGGTGCCCAGCCCATAGGTCGTGCGGTAGGGGTAGTAGGAGCTCAGAGCGTCGTTGCCCGTCTGTCCGTACGAGGCGCGTAGCTTGAGCTGATTGAGCCACGAGATGTCTTTGAGGAAGCTCTCGCGGTGAGCGTTCCAGCCTGCCCCTACTGACCAGAACGTCCCCCAGCGCTTGTCGGGGTGTAGGCGCGAGGTGCCATCGCGACGCACCGATAGAGAGGCGTTGTAGCGGGCGTCATAGTCGTAGTTGAGACGGCCGAAGTAAGACTCCTTGCGGTAGTCCGTCGTCGAGGACGTGATTTCGCTCATCTCAGTATAGTTGCTGTGCTCGTCAAGCCCCGCCCAGGTAGCACCCTTCTTCTGCGTGCTGAGGCTCTGTGCGCGGTACTTGTAGCTCTCGTGCCCCAGCAGTACCTCAAAGTTGTGCTCGCCAATGCTCTTGGTGTAGTTGGCTAGCTGGTTGGCCATTAGGGTCGTGTAGCGAGGTGTACCATAGTTGAGTATCCCCTGTGGCTGGTCGCCCATGACGTTGTTGTAGCGCGTCTTGGTGCGGTGGGTAATCACGTCGTAGGAGATATTGCTCGTCAGGGCTAGCCCTTCGATAGGGGTGATCCTAAAGAAGTTGCGCGTCGTGAGCATATCGCGGTCGGTACGAGAGAGGTCGAGGAGCGACTCCATGATGGGGTTGTAGCGACCATTGTATGGGCGGGTGCTGCTGTAGTCGTACTGGCGCTCGCCATTGACCAGGACGTATGACCCGTCAGCATTGTGCTGGTGGATGGGGTAGATGGGCGCGATGCTCCGGATGAAGTGGAACGAGTTGGAGCTATAGCTACCGCTGCTCTGCTTGGGGGCTGTGGTGGTGCTGGTGGTGTAGGACGAGTTGGTGCCGACCTCTAGCCAAGGGGTGATCTTGTAGCTCAGGTTGGTACGTCCCGAGAAGCGGCTAAAGCCCGTCTCGATGCGGTAGCCGTCTTCGCTGAGGTAGCTCAGAGAGAAGTAGCTCTTGAGAGCATCGGTATTGTAGCCTCCGCTGAAGATGTACTCCTGCCTGTGACCAGTGCGGAAGAGCGCCTTCTCCCAATCTAGGTCATCGCCCCAGAGCAGGCCAGTGATCTCGCTATTGAGCGACCCGTCGGGCATGACGATGGCGGGAATGTTTTTGTTTGTGGGGTTGGTGCTGATGGTGCCATCCTCGTTGTAGTACGACACGATGCCAGCGTAGGGGTTGTAGCGCAGAGACTCGAAGACGCTCTTGGCAGCCTCGCGTCCAGCGCGGTCAGTGTCCCAACCATTGTTGTAGACATTGTCGTTGTACCACTGGCGCCAGCGTAGGGTATAG
>JBGYQR010000161.1:0-6952 GCA_041839075.1 Porphyromonas sp. | reverse complement strand
TAGGTCGCTAGAGCGATGACTAATATGTCACTCAGCTTATGCTTGCAACGCCCCTCCACGCGTGGGTCTTCTAGCTTTGATAGATAATCCAATAAACTCATAACACAAAGGTACTCGCTTTTTGATGCGGTAGCCCTGCCTGGTGAGCAGCGCCTAGCGGGAAGCGGAGGCGCCCTCTACCCTGGTGGGGCGACCGACCTCGGTGGAACGACTAGCCCCGCAGGGCTACGGCTCCTGTGCTCCCCGTGCCCCTCTTAACGCGCGGGCACCCATGAGTTAAAATGCCCCTCAAAAACGCTCCGCCTTAGAGCGCCTCAGGGCTCTAACCTAAAGCGCCTCAGGGCTCTAACTTAGAGCCCTTGAGGGGTCTAACTTAGAGCGTCCGAGGGGTGTGAGTTGCATCGCCTTCGGGGAGGCGCCCCTTGGGTAGGGGCGAGCCTAGGCGAGGGTATTGTCGGGATCGTACGGAGAGGGAGGATGGGGCAAACGCCCAGCCGGCTGACGCACCACTATGGGTGCGCCAGCCGGCTGGGCGTTGTAGAGAGGCGTGGGGCGAGGCGCTCGTGGGCCAGGTCCCTACCGGGAGCCTCGCCTTCGCCCAGGGAGGTATGCCTAGAGGCTAGCTGTTGCTGGTGGGGTTTTGCGTCAGCTTGCCAGGGTAAGCGGTGATGGCGCGCTGAGGGATGAAAAACACCACGCGGTAGTCTGTGGCAGGCACCACCTCCGTCTGAGCGTGAGGCCCTGGGTATCTGCGCTCGAGCGACTTGCCATTGCGAAACACATCATAGCTACGCTCGGCTTGATAGGCCAGCTCTAGCTGGCGCTCCTTGTCGATACGCTCGGGGGCGTCGGTCGAGCTGAGCGAGGCATAGCCTCCGCCTACGATAGAGCGCTCGCGAATGGTGTTGAGGTCCTGCAAGGCTGCCGCATAGTTGCCCAGCTTAGCGTAGGCCTCGGCGCGGTTGAGGTATATCTCTCCTAGGCGACTGATCACGGGCGAGTGCAACTGGGACTCCTCCGTCTCACGTGAGCACTTGGTGATATAAAACTCTGGGTAGGCGCGGTTGAGCTTGATGCGGTAGTCAATGAAGCCCTCGTAGGTCTTGCCGTTAAACTCGATGGAGTAGATGTCCTGGCCGGCATCGACCGCCGTCAGCGGATACTCCGTGCCGCTCTTGGTGTCCTTGGCGCGCAGGGTTGAGGCCGTGGGGTCTACGATGGTAAACTGCTCGTAGTGCGAGAGCTCCTTAGCATCCTGATGAATGAAGCGGAAGACCGTCTCGTACTTCCCATCCGTGAGGATGTACTGGGGCTCGATGAACGCGGCCCTGGCGTCTACTATCCGGCGATGATCGGGACGCCAGTCGTTGCGCCCGGTCTCGTTGAGTAGAGCGATGTACTTGGCGCTGGCAAACATCTCTCCCCAGCCCATACGACCGATGTTGGAGTACATACCACCGATGCCATAGTAGTGGTCCCAGCCCGAGTACTCCGAGGCACGGCGACGTACGACGAAGATGCTCTCCTTGTTGTTGTCGGGCGAGAAGGTGGGGTACTTCATAAACTCATCGCGGGACAGCAGGGCGTAGGCGCCCGACTCGATGACCTTCGAGGCGTAGGCCACGGCCTGCTCGGCATACTCCCTGTTGGGGCTCTCGTAGGTGCCACTCATATAGAGGTACACGCGCGAGAGGAGGGCCTGGGCAGCTCCCTTGGAGGCGTAGGAGGCACCTTTGCTCTCGGTCAGCAGTAGCTCGGCCTTCTTGAGGTCGCTGATGACCTGCTGATAGGTTGCCGCGACGGTAGCGCGGTCGTCAAAGAGCATATCGCTACCCACATTGTCGGGCGTCCCATTGACGATGGGCACACCGAGGTTGCGCTCGGGCGCCTGGTAGTAGGGGCGGCCATAGGCACGTACGAGGTAGAAGTACATGAGCCCACGGATGTAGTAGCACTCCCCGAGCTTGTTGTTGATCGAGGCATCCTTGCCCTCGGGGATCATGTTGATGATATTGGACGACTGGGCTATGGCCTTGTAGGCATTGTCCCAAAAGCTTTGCAGGCGACCATTGTTGGGCGTGCGGGCAAAGGAGATGAACTCATAAAACGAGTCCGTCGATGAGCCACGTATCATCATATTGTCCCCGGCATATTCGCCACAGCGGTGCATGGGGTCTGACCACGCTTTGAGCTGGGCGTAGGTGCCGTTGAGCAAGGCGTCTAGCGAAGCGTTGGGGTCTCCCTGTACCTGGCTCGTGGACATCTGCCCGTAGGGGCCTCTGTCGATGCTACACGCTCCGAGCGAGAGGGTAGCGGTGGCGAGCAAGAGGTATATAGCTTTCTTTTTCATTGTCAGATAACCTTTGAGATGAGTTTAGAACGTGAGGTTGAGACCGAGCATAAACTTGCGCACCGATGGATACACCGAGGGGCCAGCTGTACCCATGACGCTACCGCCCGAGGCTGGGAGCTCTGGGTCTACGCCCGAGTAGTCGGTGATGGTCAGGAGGTTTTCGCCCGTGATGAAGAGGCGCGCTTGCTTGATGCCGTAGCGAAGCAGGTCAAAGTTGTACCCCAGGGTGAGGGAGCGGAGCTTGAGGAAGCTAGCGTCCTCGAGGTATCGAGAGGAGGCGTTGTTGCCCTTGTCGGAGTTGTTGTACCTGGCGATAGGGTGCGTGGCGATGTCGCCCTCCTTTTGCCAGCGCGTCCAACCCTTTTGCAGCGCCATCTGGTTGCGGTCGGTATAGGTGCCGTCGGAGTCGTACTCGAGGCGAGAGTAGTTGTATATCTGCCCGCCGATAGAGTAACCGAAGTTGGCCGAGAGGTCAAACTGCCTCCAGCTCAGGTTGGTCGAGAAGCCCCCGAAGACCTTGGGCGAACGTGTGCCTACCTTGCGCTGCTGGGCCTCGGTGTAGACGCTCGTCGTGGTCCTGTTGCCGTCGGCGTCGTATTTGTACCACATGGGCGCTCCGTTTTTGGGGTTCACGCCTGCCCACTCGCGTAGGTAGTAGGTGTCGATAGGCTCGCCGATCTCTAGGATCATATCCGCCGACCCAGCTATGCCCGAGCCGTCTCCGATGATAACGGGCTTGGCGACCATCGTGCCATCGACGTCCTTCTGACGATAGATGTCGGTCAGCTTGTTGCGGTTGAACCCTAGGTTGGCCTCGAGGCTCCAGTTCCAGTCCTTGCCTCGTAGGATGTCCACCCCGAGGGCGAGCTCTAGCCCGACGTTGCGCATCTTACCGATGTTGCGCCACATAGAGGTAACGCCCACCAGACCCGTGATAGGTACCTGGTAGAGGATGTTGTCGGTTTCTTTGAGGTAGAAGTCCGCCGAGAAGCGCAGTCGGTTGTCAAAGGCGGCCAGGTCTGCCCCTACGCCCGTGGTGTAGGTCTGCTCCCAGGTGAGATCCTTGTTGCCGATCTGACTGATGAGGGCGCCCGAGTTTTCGTTATACACCGCCGAGACTGTGTATAGGTCGTACTGGGGGTAGAGGGACGAGGGTCTATTGCCCTGCGAGCCATAGGAGAGGCGGAGCTTGAGGTTATTGACCCAGTCGGCAGAGAACCACTTCTCGCGGTTGATCACCCAGCCCCCCGAGAGGGAGAAGAAGTTGCCATACTTGGCGTTGTCCCCAAAGTTGGACGCCCCGTCTCGGCGCAGCGAAGCCTCGGCGTAGTAACGATTGTCGTAGGCGTACTTGAAGCTCGAGAAAAACGACTGCACCGCCCACTCGGTAATGCCTCCCTTGGTACGCTCGGGCTTGGCCGTTACGTCGAGCACCTCAAAGCCTGGTACGAAGCCCGTACCGATGGCCTGCATCGTGCTGTATCGGTAGTCGTTGAACTCATATGCCACAAGGCCCGAGAGCAGGTGATCGCCCCAGCTCTTGTTGATGAGTAGCTTCTGGTTGGTGTAGCGTCGCGTCATATCATCGCTCCAGCCAGAGATACGCCCCTTGACGCTCTGCCCGCCTACCGAGCGAGGGTCTTCGTAGCCCTGCTCTGCGTTGTGGGTGTACTTGAGGTTATTGACTGACGAGAACGTTAGCCAGTCGGTCAGGCGAACGTCGAAGTCGAAGTTGCCCATAAACTCGTAGTGGTCTCCCTTACCATAGTTCCACTGCAGGTCGTTGAGGTAGTTGTTGGCCTGCGAATTGACCCAGCCGCTGTATCGGTTGGGTACCAGGTTGCCATCGGCATCGTAGGGAGAGTCCCAGGGGAGCATCGAGTACATCGCCCCTACCGAGTACTGGCGGTTCTCCACCTTGCGCAGAGCGCCACTGAGCGAGGGCTTGATGGTTAGCCAGCTAAAGGGCTTGAAGGTAATGCGCGTACGGAAGTTGTAGCGCTGATAGTCGTAGCCCTTGACTGCCCCCTCCTCGTCGTAGTAGCCGAGCGAGAAGATGCCCGAGATCTTGTCTGACCCGCCTTGTATGGAGACGTTGTAGTCCTGGGCTATACCCGACTGGGTAGCCAGATCCCACCAGTCGAAGTTGCTGTTGCGAAGCTCGGGCGTCCAGCGGGCAAACTTGATGTCCGAGGCATTGGCAAACGACTGGTAGTAGTCGTAGAGCTCAGAGCCCGTCATCATGCGCAGGTTGCCCGTGTTGAGGCGGCTGATACCCGCCTTCATATCCAGACTGATGCTCATGGCTCCCGCCCTACCGCTCTTGGTCGTTACGACGATCACACCATTGGCGCCCTGCGACCCGTAGATGGCCGTAGAGGCAGCGTCCTTGAGGATGGTCATCGTCTCGATGTCGGCGGGGTTGAGCTGCCCGGCTCCGCTACCGACGATGACACCATCGATCACCCATAGGGGAGCGGTCGTACCGCTGAGGGTGGCCTGTCCGCGGATGACCACAGCACCGCTCGAGCCTGGCTGACCCGAGCCAGGGGCTACGTACACCCCAGGGGCCTTGCCGTTGAGGAGGTTCTCCACCGAGGGCGAGGTGATACCCTTGAGCTTGTCGGCCTTGATGCTCGAGATAGCCCCGGTGAGGCTCTCGCGCTTTTGGGTCGTATAGCCCACGACGACTAGCTCCTGCAGGCTTTGGTTGTCTTCTTGCAAGACGACCTTGAGGGGAGCTCCGGTGTATCGAACCTCTTGTGTGATGTACCCTACCGACGAGATCTCTAGGATAGCTCCTACCTTGACCCCACTGAGGGCAAAACGACCATCGAGGTCTGTCGCCACGCCGAGGGTTGTCCCCTTGACCATGACGTTTGCTCCGATGATCGTTTCGCCCTTGGCATCTACCACCACACCCTGGCATTGCCCTTGGGTTTGTTGCAGGGTGCCGGGCGATACTGACGTGGTAGCCCCAGCCTGTGGCCAGGCGGTACCGAGCGCCACGAGGGCGCAGGCCACCCCGACACTTTTTCTGATTTTACTCATAAGCGTTAAAACGATTAGCGATATTATCTTAAATAACAAATAATTACTACCCAATTCCTCTACAAATATAAATATAGAAGCGCCTTAAAGCAATAGTTATGACAATGATCGCACCCGTGTATTATGTTTGTGCTATAAAAGGGAATAAAATCAGCATCATTTCAACAACAAGCTTGGCGGAGCAGTAGGATGATTTGTCATTTGCCCTCTGGGCTCGATGCGCTCGGGGAGCCAGATGCCCCTGAGGATAGGCCCTGTATGGTAACTGTCCGAGGGCTCTCCTCCTCTTCGATGAAGCGCTCTCCGCCTCCCCGACGACGTCACACCCTCCACCCCAAAAACGCTCTAAGTTAGACCGACGAAGGGCTCTAACTTAGAGCCCTTCGGGGCTTTAGGTTAGAGCGTCTCAGGGCTTTACCTTAGAGCGTCTCGGGGCTCTAAGGCGGAGCGCTGGAGGGGGTCTGGGGAAGAGGAGGGCAGGGGCGAGGGAGCGATTGCCCTTGGGGGGGGGAGGGAGAGCAAAGAGCCACCGGCTGGTACCACTCCCAGGGGGGAGGGATACCAGCCGGTGGCTACTCTAAGCGGGAGGCTGAGGCGCGGAGCGCTAGAGGCTACTTCTTCGTCAGAGAGAAGCTAGTAATGGCCACTACCGCACCACGCTTTACCCAGCCCTTGGCAGCGCCTGTGCCGAGGTTGTAGAACGCGATACCACGCACCGTATGCTCCACGTTGTCGATGGACACCTTGTTGGGGGCGGCGAAAGCGAACTTGGGGTTAGCCTCGTCCCTATTCCACGTCGCCTCGAAGTAGTACCTCGCGTCATTGTAGAGCATCCACTTGCCATCATAGCCCGAGAGCCAAGCATAGGCGAAGTCTGCGGGATCTCCCCCAGCGATGGCCTGGGGAGCAAGGCGCATCTTGCCCGATCGCTCGTCGTAAGTGATGATGAGGTTGTGCAGGCCCGAGAGGCGGTAGGACTTGCCCTGCTCGCCTACAACCAGCGCTACATCGAGCTGAAGGGCGGGGGTGTTGTACTCGACGATGAAGTCGAGGGTATAAGCCCCCAGCAGCTCTTCGTACGTGGGCGCTCCATAGACCTGAGTGATCGCGATGGTGCGGTCAAATAGGCCTGCCTGCACGCGCACCGTGGCTCTGCGCTCGTCGCCCTCAAAGGGAGCAATGGTGAAGATGAGCTTATCCGCCTCGATGGCGTAGGTGATCCAATCGGCCGACACCTCGACCTGTGGCTGGCTGTCCATCTGCTCGAGCGACACCTCGTAGACACCGCCTCGACGAGCGAAGGTCTGGTCGGTCATCGTCGCCTGATTGACAACGCCCACCTGGGTAACGGCAGTGCGCTGTACGGTCTCACCCTTGGACAGGACGATGCTGGCCGTGCGCGACTCGGGGTTGTCGTTTTTGGCGAGCTTGACCTTGACGCGCCGGGGCGACTCTAGCTCGGCCGTGAGCCAACTAGGGTCTTCGGAGGCGATGGAGAAGCCCTCTTCGGTAACGTTGATAAAGCCTTCGCCAGCAGTGAAGGCCGAG
>JBGYQR010000160.1:0-5390 GCA_041839075.1 Porphyromonas sp. | reverse complement strand
TATTCGGTAGAGGTCGCCTTGCTGGGGATGCTCTATGGCAGGATCGCGCTGGGTAATCACAGCAAAGACACCCTCGGTCTTGCGTATCCACTCTAGGAGCTTGACTGACGAGCGACGGCGTACACGTACCGAGAGGATCTGGCCTGGGAGCAAGACAACGTCTCTCAGGGGTAATATGGGGATGGACAAGCCCTCACCCTCTACGCTCTCGGGAGAGAACGTATAGCGGAAGACTTCGCCATCCTCAACCTCGGGGAGGATGGGTAGGCGTATCTCTCGCTCTAGGGCTAGGTTGTCTATAAGTTGCTCTATCTCTTGATTTTTGGACATAATGCTACAACAAAACTAAGCACAGCGACCGCGCTACGGCCTCCGTGCCTAGTGTAATTAAGACTACGCAAAGTTAGGCATTTTGCCCAATAGACCTTATCCCCTCCCACAGGGGCGCGCTACGCCTGGTCAGCTCCCGCGTAGGTAGCTCTCTCGTGGTAAGTGGACCAGGGGAGCAGTGGCCAATCTATGGCACACGCCACCTTCGTACGATTTCCCTCTCGTAGGGGGTCTGAGTTAGAGCGCTGGAGGGCTCTAGGTTAGAGCGTCCGAGGGCTTTACCTTAGAGCCCCTCGGCGCTCTAACCTAACGCCCTTTTGGGGTGGTGGGCTAAGCCCCATAGGAGAGGGGGTAGGAGAGGGGCCTCTATCCACCTTGGAGAGTGCCAAGAGGGGCGGGGAGATGGTTGGCGTTTTTTTGTATACTTTTGTGTGAATTAAAAATTATAGAGTAATTCACGCGCAACATAGACAACGTATGAAGCAGACATTGGCATTCATCCCCCCCATCATCTCCTCGACCGAAAGCCCTCTAGCAGTAGAGGTACTTGATGAGGCTAAAGAACTGTATGATGCAGGCAAACACAGAGAGGCAATACTCCGCTTCTTGGACGGCCTTGGCGTCGAGATACGCAAGAGATTTGGCAATGCCGAGGGGAATACCTTTGTCATTCCTCATGGCCATGTGCAGATCAAGATAGAGCTTGGCGAAAGTCAGCTGAGTGTCAGCATAGACTTCTTGCAACTCCCAGAGGGCGAGGGGCGAGTGGCGATGATGCGCCAGATGGTCGAGCTCAATACCCGCCGTCTGATGCTGGCTCGCTTTGTCAAGCGCCAGGATCGCATGAGCATCGAGTACAGATGCCCACTGAGCGAGACGCATCCGTACAAGCTCTATGCCCTGTTCAACAACTTCTGCCACGTAGGCAACGAGTTTAGCAGCGAGTTCGTAGCGAAGTTTGGAGCCAAGCCTCTGTGCGAGCCTCAGATAGTCCCCTACGCCACGGAGCAAATCGCTCGTATACACGCTGCTATCCAGGAGACAGGTCGCTACGTCCTCGACGTGATCAAGGAGTATAGCACCGAGCGCAATCATACGGGGGCTTGGATTGTGGCCTCGGTGTGGTACCTACAATTCCTCTACTATGCTCAGCCCAAGGGAGAGCTCTTCACAGAGATAGACAAGGCGCTCGACGACCTAGACGACGACCTCCCCACCAGCGAGCAAGTCATCCGTGCCTCTCGCCTGCTCGAGGAGCTCATGGCTCGCACACCAGAGCAGTTGGCTTCGGGGCTGTACTATACTCAGACCTTCATGTCTCACAAGCGTAGGTCGTCTCTACAAATCATCCAGGAGAATATCGAGAAGGGATTTGAGGAGGCTACGCAGTCGATGCAGTCCAGCAACTTCGAGCGAGCAGCCATTCGCCTATGGCATGTCATCTACCGAGCGTATCACCACCATGATATGCAAGACGACATCAACGCTCTACTGAGGGCAGCCCTAGAGCAATCGGGCAGTAAACCCGTAGAGGAGGGCGCTAAGATCCTCTACGAAGCCGTGCGTAAGCTCATGGACGGAGACCTAACGCCCCTCGAGCTTGAGACCTCAGGTCAGGGCGGTCTGCTACGTCGCCTCTGGCGGAGCCTATTCAAGTAAAGCGACTCCCATCATACTCTAAACAACGAAACGTAAGACAATGAATCAAGAGATATTCAAGACCGTATATAAGGTTACGCACGCAGGTGGCTCGGGGAGTTGCTTTTACCTTCGCTCTCTCGACCTCTTTGTGACCAACTACCATGTGGTGCAGGATTTTCAGCAGGTAGCCATACACGACAGGGAGCGCAATCCCTATCGCGCCAAGGTCGTGCTCGTCAATCCCACCATTGACATCGCATTGCTCTCGGCCGAAGGCGATTTCTCACACTTGCCCGAGGTAGAGCTGGCCGAGTCAGAGGGGCTGGCCATTGGGCACAAGGTCTTTGTGGCAGGCTTCCCGTACGGAATGCCCTTCACGGTTACGGAGGGCTCGGTGTCCTCGCCCAAACAGCTGATGAACGGGCGCAACTACGTGCAGACGGATGCCGCCGTCAATCCAGGCAACTCGGGAGGCCCTATCTTCAACGAGGCAGGTCAAGTCGTAGGGGTTACGGTCAGCAAGTTCAAAGACGCTGACAATATGGGCTTTGCCGTGCGCATCGAAGATCTCAGACTGGTGCTCAAGACCATTGATACACTCGATAGGAGCTGCTTCCACGTCCAGTGCCATAGCTGCGACGAGCATATCAAGACCAAGACGGAGTACTGCCCCAGCTGTGGTACCAAGCTTGCCAAGGATGTCTTTGACGTCCGAGAGCTCTCGGATCTGAGTGTCTTTTGCGAAGACGCTATCCGCACCATCGGTATCGACCCAATCATCGCTCGAGATGGCTTTGAGGACTGGACGTTTCACCGAGGCAGTAGCGAGATACGCCTTTTCACCTACGACAACTCCTATCTCTTCTGTATCTCCATCCTCAACCTCCTGCCCAAGACCAACGTCGAGCCCGTCTTGACCTATCTTCTGGAGCAGGACTTCTCCCCCTACAAGTTTGGTCTTGATGGGCGAGAGATCATTATGGCCTATCGCATCCATCTGACAGACCTCACCGAGAGTAGCTCCGAGCGTATCAAGCGAGAGCTTATCGAGATGGCTGCCAAGGCCGATGAGCTCGACAACTTCTTCGTCAATACCTTTGGGTGTGAGTACACCGAGTATAGCAAGCTAGACAACGAGCGCGTTGATGAATAAGAACATCATCCGTATAGCACTCACAGGAGGGCCATGTGCTGGCAAGACGACAGCCCTGGCTAAGATTGTAGAGAGGTTTAGCGACCTGGGCTATCTCGTATATGCCCTGCCCGAGACGCCGACGATATTTAGCAATGTGTCGATCAACTTCGGGACGGACGACAAGCAGTACTTCTACAACATCGAAAAAGCTGTCCTCAAACATCAGATACAGATGGAGGACACGTTCCTCGAGTTGGCTCGTAGCGCGCCTCAACCTGTCATCCTGATCTCTGACCGAGGCACAATGGATATATCGGCCTATATGGAGCCCACCATCTGGCAAGCTCTGCTAGACGAACTGGGACTCTCGGAGGTCAAGCTACGTGATGCTCGCTACGATGCCGTCATCCACATGGTCTCGGCGGCAGTAGGAGCAGAGCAGTTCTATACGCTCGAGACCAATAGCGCCCGTAGTGAGGGTATCGAGCTAGCCCGAGAGCTTGACCACCGTATCCTCAAGGCTTGGACGGGGCATCCCGCCTTGCACATTGTCGAAAACGATGTAGACTTTGACCTCAAGATCAAAAACGTCATACGCACCATACAGCATATCGTGGGCATCGACTCTGATAGCGTAGCACGCGAAGAGCGCCGTAAGCTCCTGGTGCGCGTAGTAGGAGAGATCCCCTATGGTGTAGAGGCAGAGATACATCAGAGTTATATCACGAGCGAGTCTGGAGCAAGTATCCGCATCCGCAAGCGTGGGCTCAGTGGCAACTACGTCTACTTCATCAGCCAGAAGCAACAGCTACAAGGCAGTGGCAAGACGATTATCACAGAGCGTCAGATCAGTCCTGATGAGTACCTGACCTACCTCAATCATATCAATCCTCAGACGGACAAGGTAACGTCGCATCGCTTTGTGCGCAAGAGCTTCATCTGGGCCAAGCAATACTTTGAGCTCGATAGCTTTACAGAGCCAGCTCTCTCGGAGAGGCTTCTCGAGATCACGGCCTCGCGCGAAGCAGAGCTCAAGCTTCCCCCCTTCCTTGAGCTTATCCAAGAGGTTACCGACAATCCCGAGTACGCACGACTCTAGCAAACGCTAGCTCGCACACGTCAAAAGTCCATCCCCCGCATCGCTCAGTCTGAGCGATGCGGGGGATGGGCTTTTGTATGGGTCTAGAGGGTGTCCTCGGCTACTTCACTACGCCTCGTACACGTAGGGAGAAGGTGCCGTCCTTACCATTGCTGTACACGGCGATGAGCTTGGAGAACTGGCCTGGACGTCCCGCGGGATTGAACGTAATGGTGATACGTCCCTCCTTGCCTGGAGCGATGGGCTCTCGGCTGTACTCGGGCGTGGTGCAACCGCAAGAGGGTACTACCCTGGTGAGCACTAGGGGCTGGTTGCCCGTGTTCTTGACGATGAACGTATGCGTTACGTTACCATCCGCTTCCTTGATCTCGCCAAAGTCATGCTCTGGTTTGTCGATGGTGAGTACGGGACCCGTCGTGCGAGCCTGCTGGGCAACTGCTACTCCTACGACGAGAAGCAGGGCAGTCATTATCCAAATGAACTTTTTCATATTCAACTACTTTAGTGTTTGTACCTATGCCTCTGAATATACATCCGGTGAGGCTATCTATCACGGGCAAAGGTACTAAAAAGCTACATAAGCGTAACCTCCACGATATAGTCTGTGGCGTTGAGCTTCTTGGGCGAGTCCTTGAGGGTAAGCGTCGTACCAGCTTTCGTCTGCACGAAGGGAACTGCCTCTCGGGTGTCAAAGACGACAGCACTACGCACCCGCTCTGTCAGAGGTATAGACAATAGACGGCTGTCCCAGTCTAGAATGTGTAGGTATAGCTTCTTGCCCCGCTGAGTAGATACGCCCCAGGGCTGAGGAGGGATCAGACCTTGACGTACCCCCTGCACAGTAGTAGCATAGGTCTGCATCCACACGCCTATCTCGGCCATACGACTGAGAGCTGTCTCGGGAAGTCGTCCGTCAGGCTGAGGGCCTACATTGAGCAGGAGGTTGGCGTTGCGACCAGCGGTGGAGACGAGGAGACGAATAAGCTCGGAGGTACTCTTGTAGTTTTGGTCAATGACCTTATAGCCCCACATCCCATTCATCGTTTGGCACGTCTCTAGAGGAAGCTGGCTAATCGCTTGCCCAGAGAGCCCTGCGGTATTGGCACCGGGTACGTCTCGCTCAAACATTTGGAAGTCTTCGCCCTCAAAAGGAGCTTGGTGGTGGTTGTTGCCCACCAGGCAGGC
>JBGYQR010000159.1:0-2808 GCA_041839075.1 Porphyromonas sp. | reverse complement strand
GAAGAGAGTGATACCGAGCTCGCGCAACATGAGGTTGGCGCTCTGGGTGGTGTAGGTAACGAGCTTGAGCTTAGGGCCAAAACGGCTCAGCAGGATGGCGACGATGAGGGGGCCTCCAGCCAAACCTAGCTTGACGGGCTGAGGGATGCCTGGTATCATCAGAGGCAGAGAGCCGAAGAGCATCCCGAGGGCAATCCCGAGGAAGATACCCACGAGGTTAGGTTCGTTGAGGTGCTTGGACGAGTCGCCCATGATGGTGCGCACCTTCTTGAGGGCTACGTCGGAGCCAACGCAGGTGATGCGGTCGCCTACCTGGAGGAGCGTATTGGCCGTAGGGACGAAGTCTATCCCCGCACGGTTGATGCGGGTAGCATTGACACCATGTACGGGGCGAAGCTGCAGGGTGGAGAGCTTCTTGCCCATAAGGCTCTTGTTGGAGATCGTAAAGGTCTCGGCCGAGAAGTTGGCATCCGTAGGCATCCACTGCTTGCGATCCATATTGATACGGGGGCCTACCACAGCCTGGAGAGAGGAGAGGCTCTCGGGCGAGGCGATGGCAAAGATACGGTCGCCTAGCTCGAGTACCGTAGCCTCGGTGGCGACGATAATCTTGTTGGTGGCCTTGCTCCAGTGGCGAGAGACAACCACGCTACCGTGCACGAAGCTACGCATCGTAGCCTCGATGGTCTGCCCGACAATGTTGGGGTTGGTGATCTCGAAGGAGGCTGCGCTGGCCTGGTTGTCGGCGCCTTGGGTCTCTAGGAGAGCCGCCTCCTCCTTCTGCTCATTGACGCGCAGGACGACACGCACAGCGATGATGGCCAGGATGATGCCCACTACACCCAGCGGGTAGGTAACGGCATAGCCTAGGGGGATGCTGTGGCTTAGCTCGGCCGTGGCTCCAGGCATATCGGCGTAGGCGTTTTGCGCGGCTCCGAGCCCGGGGGTGTTGGTAACGGCTCCCGAGAGGATACCTACCATTGTGGGCATGGGTAGCCCCGTGGCGAAGTGGAGCACTACGGTCGTCAGTACCCCTAGGAGTACGATGCCCAGGGCGATGGTGTTGAGCTTGATACCTCCCTCCTTAAACGAGGAGAAGAAACCCGGCCCTACTTGTAGCCCGACGGCGTAGACGAAGAGAATGAGGCCAAACTCTTTGATGAAGTGTAGTACCTCGTGGTCGATACTCATCCCCAGGTGTCCGGCTAGGATGCCGACAAAGAGTACCATGGTGATACCCAGGGAGACCTTCCCGATACGGATGCGTCCCAGGGCTACGCCTATGGCAGCCACAAGGCCAAGAAGTAGCACCGAGTGTGCTATGCCTTCTCCGAAGAGAAGCTGTTTAATCCAGTCCAGATCCATAACAGCGTTTGTTGTTGTTTCAAGTTTAGGGCAGTCGTTGCTCAATAGGATTTTTCGCGTGCAAAGATAGTTAATTATAGGTCAGGCGATGAGTGCCCTTTGGGTTAATCTCTAACGACCTCCTCGCCGGCAAATAAAATGCCCCGAGGCATACGCATCGATATACAACGGTAGGGGTTGCTCGGAGCGTATGCCTCGGGGCGCTGAGGCCACGGAGGGCTAGGGGGAGGCTAGGGGCGCTGGCTTATCTCGGCTATGAGCGCCTTGAGGGCGGGGATGAGCTCCTCAAGGGGCATCCCGCTACGCTCGCTCATCGTGCTGACGCTCGAGCGGGGGATGATGAGCCTAGCCAGCGGGGACTTGAGCATCTTGAAGGCCTCGTGCACTCGTGGTAGCTCGTCTCTGAGCCCTGGGTAAGCCTTCAGGAGGTCCTGCACCCTGGTCTCGGGCGTGATGTCGATGAGGGGGGCGGGAGTGCTGAGCTCCGCCTCCTGGCTAGCCATCGCCGTAGAGGTCGAGGGCTCTGCCTCTGCCCTCTCGGGGGAGGTCTCACTGGCCCCCTGGTCATGCTTGCTTGCGCCCTCGGTGTCTTGGCTCCATTTGAGCAGGGTGCGTGAGTCTTGTAGCTCGCGGATGCGGGTGCAGTCTTGCATCATCTCCAGCACGCCTCTGAAGCGTCCCTGGGCATCACGTACAGCGACGTAATAGATATATATGAATAGCCCCGGCTTGTTGATCCAAAAATCGACTGAGTCTTGCTCGCCCGAGCGAAACTTGGCTATAATCTCCTCGACCAGGTGCACGCTGGTACGTGGATGGCAGTTCTTGACGTCGCGCCCTATGACATTCTTGCTACGGGGAAAGATGCGGTGATCGGTGTCGCTATAAAAGCATACTAGCTCGCGCTCATCGACAAACGAGATGTCGATCGGGAGGTGCTTGTATATGAGGTTGATCTGCTCTAGGGTGAGCTTGCCCGTGGCTACGTCCAGGAGCTCGGTGGCGCCCCCCTTGGTGCCGAAGCCATACTTGCCTAGCAGGGCTGCCAGCTCAGCACCAAAGCCCTCGGGACTGGGGGCTGGCTCAGAGGCTTCTGCCCCCCTCGTAGAGGCAGAGGTCTCTACGTCTATCCAGGCAAAGCCTATCTCCCTATCGCCCGACTTCATCTCCTGGTATTCCTCGGGGGTGATCATCGCTAGTGACGTGGGGTAGAGGACGGCCTCTTCCTTTTGCATCAGGTCTAGGACGTCTGCGATGATCGTAGGTTGCAAGGCGATGAACTCCTCGTCGCGATCCTCCTCCAGCAGGCGACGAGCCTGGCGCAATTCGTCCCGCACGAAGTCGTCCAGGAGCCACATGGTCGTCGTGGGGCGGTCAAAGCCCTTGCGCTCCAGGACGGGATACAGCTGGTTTTGCTTGCGCACGAGATGTAGGCGGTACTCT
>JBGYQR010000158.1:0-3171 GCA_041839075.1 Porphyromonas sp. | reverse complement strand
TGTACCAGCGCCGAGCGCGAGCGATACGAGGCGCTGTATCCCGACCTTAACTTCGCCCTCCCCGTCAGCCATTCGCTGAGGCAGGGCTGGCTCATCAGAGCCTCCTCTCCACAGCTAGCCGATAGCATCGGGCTGTGGATGAGCCGGCTATAAGCCTCCTCCCTCGGCCGTGCCTACGCCCACTGCTGGCACTAGCCCTCTATACGCCCCACCCCTATACAGATCAATGACTACTCATACGACCCGACGACTACGCGCCCTAGGCCTTATCCTCTCGTGCCTCATCACCCTAGTCCCCCTGGGGGCACAAGAGCAGAGCGAAGCCCCTCTCCCAATCAGCCTCATCAGCTCGGCAGAGACGCGCCACAAGGGGGCTCGCATCGGGCTCGAGGTCGTGCGCATCTCTGACGGCACCACCCTATACGCCCACCGCTCAGACGAACTATTCACCCCCGCCTCTATCGTCAAAGTGCTCTCCACCGGAGCCGCCATGCGTCAGAGGGGGCATAGACACCGCTTCACCACTCAGATATATGCCGTGGGGCTACTCGGCGAGGGTAGGCTAAAAGGGGGGCTACTCGTCGTCGGTGGAGGCGACCCCTCCATCGCCTCGGCCTATATCCCTCGGGATAGCACACGCCTTATAAGCGAGGTGACTACTGCCCTAGCCCAGGCTGGCATCCAGTCCATAGAGGGACGTATCTTCGTAGACGGCTCATTGCCCCGTGGGCTGGGCGTACATCCCTCCTGGGCTAGCGAAGATATCACACGCCCCTACGGGGCAGGGCTCTATGGCCTCAACGTCCGAGACAATGCCATCACCGCCACCCTACGGGCGCCACGCTCGGGTAGCGCCCCCGTGGAGGTCATCCCGGGGCGCCATAGTCGGGGTATCGAGTGGCGGAGTGCCATCACGACAGGGCGTGCCCGAGGGGTCAGCGCCACCCTCTCTTCGGGAGAGCCCTCGGTACAACTATCGGGGCGAATGGCTCGAGGCACGACCAAGCATCTAAGGCTCGCCAATCCCGACCCCGCGATGACGGCGGCTCAATGGCTCGACGAGGCTCTACGCGAGAGAGGTATCACCACCGCAGGCAACCCCCAGCGTAGCTACCTGGGCTACGAACCAGAGGGGCGGCTCATACACACCTATTACTCCCTACCGCTCGACACCCTCTCGATCATCGCCAACCACCGCAGTCAAAACCTCTACGCCGAGGCCATCGCCCGCCTCATAGATCCTCAGAGCAGTCCAGGGGAAGCGGTGCAAGGCTACTGGCGCAAGGAGCTCGGTGTGGGGCGAGAGAGCCTCAACCTAGTCGATGGCTCGGGGCTAAGTAGAGGCAACAGCATCACCCCGCGGACGATGACCAGAGCGCTCGGCTACCTCTTTGGCGGACAGGAGCCCCATGATGGTATGCTGGTCGCCACCCTGCCCCAGGTAGGTAAGGACGGCACCGTCAGAGGGCTGATGAGCCCGAGCGAGCTCACCGCCTACCTCAAGAGTGGCACGATGCGAGGGGTGTGCAGCTATGCCGGCTACCTCTACTACGGAGGTGAATGGTACGCTCTGACCTATATCGCCAATGGCTTCCCGAGGGCTGCCGTCGCCCGAGAGGTGCTCAGAGCTTTTGTGCGCGCTGCCTTCCCCGTAGCCTCGAGTGGCGAGACGACCCCAGGCGAGGCAGAGGGCGCTGGAGAGGTCTCCCCCGCTGACACAGCCCTGGGACAGGATGAGGACTTATGAGAAATATCTTACCTTTGTAAGACTGAACGAAATATGTAAACATCATAGCTTACACAAACGTATGTCTGAGCAGGAACAAAATCCACTAGAACAAGTAGACCAGGCTCTCGCCCGCAGTGAGAGCTTCCTAGAGAAGAACCTCAAGAAAATCTTCGCCGCCGTAGGCGCCGTACTCATCGTAGTAGCCGCATGGTATGGCTACACCAAGCTCATCAAGGAGCCCCGCGACGAGCGTGCTTCGGTAGCCCTCTTCAAGGCCGAAGACCGCTTCATCACCGAGCAGGACAGCCTCGCCCTGGTTGGCCTTGGCCTCAATGCCGATGGCCTCGAGCAGGTGATCGACGAGTACTCTGGCACTGGAGCAGCCAACCTGGCACAGGTCTACCGCGGCATCATCCTCTACGATGCAGGTAAGTACCAGGAGGCTATTGACGCGCTCAAGAGCTTCTCTAGCGACGACGTCTATGTAGGGCCATCAGTCATCCGCCTCATCGGCGACTGCTACGCTCAGCTAGAGAAGTACGACGAGGCGGCTAAGCGCTACGAAGAGGCTGCCAAGCGAGCTAGCAACGAGGCCATCACCCCTGGCTGTCTCATCAAGGCAGGGCACGCCTACGAGAAGCTCGGCAACAAGGACAAGGCTCTCGCCCTGTACAACGAAGTCAAGGACAAGTACTACACGAGCCCCGAGGCCAAGACCGTAGAGGTAGACATCACTCGTGCTAGTGCACGCTAATCTCCCAACCCCTCCTTAGTTATGTCTACGATAGATTATATCCGTAGCAAGGAGCAAAACGATGCGCAGCCCCCTCTCGATGGGAAAGGGCTGCGCATCGCCCTTGCTGTGGCAGACTGGAATAGCAACATCACCTACCCTCTGCGCGATGGAGCTATCGCCCGCCTCAAAGCCCTAGGCACAGACCACATAGAGCTGATGCGTGTACCAGGTGCCTTTGAGCTTACCAACGCTGCCGCCCGCCTCAAACAAAAAGGCTATTACAGCATCAAGAGCGACCGCGTGCGTAGCTACGACGCCATCATCGTCATAGGTTGCGTCGTGCGTGGCGACACGCCCCACTTCGACTACGTCTGCCAAGGCGTTACGGCAGGTATCACCAGCCTCAACCAGCAGGCCGATGAGCATGGGCATATCACACCTGTGATCTTCTGCGTGCTGACGACCGACACGATGGAGCAGGCAGAGGCGAGAGCCGGAGGCGCCCTCGGCAACAAGGGCGAGGAGGCTGCCGATGCCGCCGTGATGATGGCCCTAGCACGCCTCTCTACTGAGCAGGTCTAGAGAGAAGCCCGTGGGGGCAGAGAGACATAATCTCCCCTTCCACGCTCTCCCTCCTGTTACGGATAGCACAATAAGCCCAGCGGGGCAAACGTACATCGTGTACGTTTGCCCCGCTGGGGTTATG
>JBGYQR010000157.1:0-5663 GCA_041839075.1 Porphyromonas sp. | reverse complement strand
TTGCCCGGTTGCGATGGACTGGGCAGAGAGAGGAGTGATACTACTCCACAGAGCTAGGTCTGACAGAGTGATGGGATATACGGCCTCTCCTTGTAGGTCAGCGATGAGGCAACGCAGCATGACGTAGTCCATCCCCTGGTGGTGCTGGTCGTACCTCAGTGCCTCCGCTCCCCACTTCCGCCAAAGGGGATGGTCGTACTCGATGAGGTAGGGGCTGTCATCTTCCCACTGCTCTCGCGGGCTGACGCCATCTATATATATACGTCTGTGCTCGCCCTGCCAGATAGCCCGCGTACCCTGCACTTCGTAGTCGAGGCTTCGGGGGCGGGGGAGCGTTGTGTCGTGGGTGAGGCGTAGCAAAACGCCTCGCTCTGTTGTCAGGAGGGTGGTAATGACATCTCCCGTCTTAATCCTGGGAGTGGTTAGCCCCCTTTGCCCCAGGTACTGCTCTAGCCCTAAGGCTCGAGAGCTGGTGGCATAGAGACGGCACAGCCTGTCCTCTCTCCCGAGCGAAGCAAACAGGCTGATGGGGCCCAGCCCATGCGTTGGGTATAGATCCGCGTTGGTCGTCGTGTAGTAATGCGTACGCCATTTGTGTGCTAGGCCTGTCTGCCCCTCCTCTTGGGGCTGGTAGGCTCCAGCTAGCAGGTGGCGTAGGTCGTGGCGATAACCTCCTGAGAGCGAGATGAGGTCTCCGAAGACTCCTCTTCTGATCATCTCACCGACAGCCATAGAGGAGCGCATGAAGACGGCATTCTCCAGTGGATAAACCTTCCGCCCCAGCTGACGCGTCCGCCTAGCAATGGCGTCGTACTGCCCCAGGGCACTCCCTCCGCCTATCTCTAGAGCCACATCCGCCCCAGCGTCAAGTGCCGCTAGGGTATGCCTCTCGTGCAGATGCCAGGGCGAGGCAACGACGACGAGGTGGGGCTGGCACTCCTCGAGCATCGCCTCATATCCGCTCTCGCCCCCAAAAGGGCGTACCCCCTCGGGGCAATCCTCTGCTCTCAGGCAAGGGTCGGCAAGGCCAACGACCTTGACGCCCTCGAGGCTCTGCATCAGCTGATGCAGGTAGCGTCCCCGGTAGCCTAGACCTATGAATGCAACCCTAATCATCCTCGGCTAGTACCCCTTGCTAATGGCTCCCGACCCGAAGCAGATACGATGAGCCGTGTCATATACTACGCAGTATTGCCCTGGAGCAATGCCCTGCAAAGGCGTGTGGCTATCGAGTTGATAGCGCTGGACGTCTGCCCGCCAGTAGAGGCGTCCATGGGCAAACTCAGGCGTGTGGCGTATCTTGAAGGCTACCTCAAACTCCGTCTCCCGATTAGCCAAGAGCGAAGGGGTGCCTGCTCCTGCCAGATAAGCCCAAGGGTCGAGAGAGATGAAGTTCATCTCCATCATCTCAATATGCGTGCCATACTGATCCGCTGGGTCGTAGCCTTGTGAGACGAGAATGATGTTGCGCTTGATATCTTTCTTGACAACAAACCAAGGCCCTCCGCTGAGCCCTAGCCCCTTGCGCTGCCCTACGGTATGGAACCAATAGCCTCGGTGGGTGCCCAGCGTACGCCCCGTCTCTCGCTCGATGATACGCCCTGGCTTGGTGCCTAGGGCTCGCTCGATAAACTCGTTGTAATTGACCTTGCCCAGGAAGCAAATCCCCTGGCTGTCTTTGCGGTGTGCACTGGGGAGCTTAGCCTCCTCGGCAATGGCGCGTACCTCGGCCTTGGTGAGATGACCTGTGGGGAAGAGCAGTTTGCTGATCTGTGCAAAATTGATCTGAGCTAGGAAGTCCGTCTGGTCCTTGACGGGGTCTGGAGCCGTAGAGAGATAGAGCTGGCCATCGATATAGCTGGTCGTGGCATAATGACCCGTTGCGATGAAGTCGAACTCTCGCCCCCAGCGCTCCTCAAATACGCCAAACTTGATGAGCTTGTTGCACATCACATCGGGGTTGGGGGTTAGGCCACGCTGTACGGTGTCGATGGTGTATTGCACGACGCTGGCCCAGTACTCATCGTGGAGCGAGACAACCTCTAGGGGGAGGCCATACCTATGGGCGAGCATTTGCACGATGGCGACGTCGTCTTCCCAGGAGCAGTCTTCGAAGCCATCGCGGTCCATCCCTATCTGTATATAAAAGAGCGTAGGCCTATACCCCGCCTCGGAGAGGAGGTGCACCACCACGGAGCTGTCTACCCCCCCAGAGGCGAGCACGGCAATGCGGGGCTCCGTGAGTCCCGAGCGCTCGATACGCTCGATGAGCGGAGCTGTGTGGCTATTGGTTACCATCGATTTGTCAGCCTACTACCTTACGACCAGAGACCTACATGCGCTCGGGCATCTCAATGCCGAGTAGCCCCATCCCCCGCTGGATTGTAGAGGCGACAGAATTGCTCAGAGCTAGACGGAAGCCACGCAGAGCTTGGTCTTCCTCCTTGAGGACGGAGTACTCGTGGTAGTATTGATTGTATTCCTTGACCAGCTCGTAGATGTAGTTGGCGATGACCGCGGGGCTATAACTCCGCCCAGCTTCGGCGACCACCTCGGCGTACTCGGCTAGGCGTGCGATGAGCTCCTCTTCCTTGGGGGCAACGGCAACGCCCAGCCTCTGGGCCTCTCTGGGGATGTGATAGCCAGCCTCCTCGGCCTTGCGCAGTAGGCTACGTATGCGGGCGTAGGTATATTGGACGAACGAGCCCGTATTGCCCTGGAAGTCGATAGACTCCTTGGGGTTGAAGGTCATATTCTTGCGAGGATCTACCTTGAGGATGAAGTATTTGAGAGAGCCTAGTCCCACGCGCCTAGCTACCTCGCTGGCCTCGGCCTCGGTCATATCCTTGCCCTTGCCTTGCTCGTCGGCAATCTCCCGAGCCGTGCGTATCATCTCGTCCATCAGGTCATCGGCGTCTACGACCGTGCCCTCTCTGCTTTTCATTTTGCCCTCGGGGAGCTCTACCATCCCATAGCTGAAGTGGGTGAGCCCCTTGCCAAACTCAAAGCCAAGGCGATCCAGGACGTGCGAGAGTACCTGGAAGTGATAGTTTTGCTCGTTGCCTACGACGTAGACCATCTTGTCGATGGGGTAGTCTACGAAGCGGAGCTTGGCTGTGCCGATGTCCTGCGTCATATATACGGAGGTGCCGTCGCTACGCAGGAGTATCTTGCGGTCTAGGCCAACATCCGTGAGGTCTATCCACACTGAGCCGTCGGCCTCTTGCTCGAGGATGCCCTCTGAGAGACCGCGCAACACTTCGTCTCGCCCGATGAGGTAGGTGTCGGACTCGTAGTAGATCTTGTCGAAGTCTACCCCCATGCGCTTGTAGGTCTCGGCAAAGCCGGTGTACACCCACTCGTTCATCCGTCGCCATAGGGCGATGGTCTCCGTGTCGCCCTCTTCCCACTTGCGGAGCATTTCTCTGGCCTCAGCCATGAGGGAGGACTGAGCCTCGGCCTCCTCCTTGCTAAGTCCCGAGGCGATGAGCTGGTCTAGCTCGGCCTTGTAATGCTTGTCAAAGAGGACGTAAAAGTCACCGATCAGATGATCGCCTTTCTTGCCCGCCTCCTCGGGTGTGATGCCTTCGCCCCATTTGAGCCAGGCGAGCATCGACTTGCAGATATGTATGCCTCGGTCATTGACGATATTGGTCTTGACGACGCGTAGCCCATTGGCCTTGAGGATCTCAGCCAGGCTATATCCGAGCAGGTTGTTGCGCACGTGTCCGAGGTGCAGGGGCTTGTTGGTGTTGGGCGAGGAGTACTCGATCATCACCAGGGGGGCGAGGCTATCCGCCGAGCGGTGGCCGTAGTCCCCGGTGAGGTTCATCTCGTCAAAGAGCTCTAGCCAGGCCTCTGTGGCAATGGTTAGGTTGAGAAAGCCCTTGACAACCTCGATGGCTCGTACGCTGGGCTCGTGCTCGAGTAGCCACTGCCCAATCTCGCGGGCGGTATCTTCGGGGCCTTTGCGACTAGCCTTCAGGAGAGGGAAGGCTACGAGTGTGAGGTGCCCCTCGTACTCGCGCTTGCACTTTTGTAGCTGGATGAGCTTGGCGTCTATCTCTTGTCCGTACAGTGCCTTGATGGCACTGAGCGTTGCTGCTGTTAGTTTAGTGGTGATCGACATTATATGCTTGCTTGTACTTCTTGTTTTGCTGTCATCCTACCAGGTCGCTAGCTCTTTGGTGAGCGGGGTACAGGCTCCTAGCCCGAGGCCCCTACGACCCGAGGTAACGTGCAAAGATACAACAAATCATAGCCCGCGCTCCATAGCCCTGGCGCGAGGGTTGCCCTAGGGGAGGGGAAGTCTTGTCTCCGCTTGAGATGGGGGCATGATATGGGCGGGGAGGGGATCTAGGGGTTGGGCTCTCTAGACGCTCTACCTTAGACCCCCGAGGCGCTCTAGGTTAGAGCCCTAGAGGGCTTTAGGTTAACGCGAGTCCGGCGTAAGGAATACAGGGAAAAATGTGTGTAAATGAGGGGCTTAGACATAGCAGAAGTGGAGAGATGTTAGTATGTTTGTAGCTGACTAACAACAAAATAACTAACCCCCTCCACTTCCTATGGATGCAACAAAGGTAATCGAAATATACTGCACCATTGACGATCTAATCAAAAAGCTACCCACGAGTATGATCCAGAGAGAACGAAAAAGAAAGCGTAAGTTCATTATGTCAGAGAGCGAAATCATCACCATCGTGGTACTCTTCCACAGGTCACACGCCACTAACCTCAAGAGCTTCTACACAGAGGACATCAGCGATAAATACCAAAGAGACTTCCCTAACCTACTGGCCTATAAAAGGTTTGTAGAGAGACTTTTAGAGCTCGCACCTCTATGTCTAGCCGTGCTTGAACTGATGATGCAGGAGTGTACGGGTATCACCTACGTTGATTCTACGTCCCTCAAATCTTGCCACATCAAGCGCGAACACCAGCACCGCGTGATGGCCTCACTGGCTCACAAAGGGCGTACATCGATGGGGTGGTTCTATGGAATGAAGCTCCACCTGGCCATCAACCACCGAGGAGAGCTTATCTCCTTTGCCATCACGCCTGGTAACGTCAATGACCGGGAGCCCCTCAAGGATGGGACCCTCCTCAAGGGGCTCCATGGGCGCATCTTTGCTGACTCTGGCTATATCTCCAATGAGCTTGCTAGGAGCCTAGTGCAGAGGAGTATTGAGCTTATTGCCAAGCCCACTAAGCAACAGAAGAATATTTGTATCTCACAGGAAAACAGGGGATTATTATCGTGCCGCTCGATCATAGAGACGGTCATTGGGCAACTCAAAATCAAGCACTTCCTTGAGCACACACGACACAGATCTACCAATGGATTCTATATCAACCTGGCTACAGCTCTCATGGCGTATCAGTTCTCCGACAAGAAGCCAGGGCTCGACTACGTCCCTATGGCTGCATAGAAAACGGCCATTTCTTACGTCGGACTCGCGTTAAGTTAGAGCCCTCGAGGGCTTTAGGTTAGAGCCCCAAGGCGGTCTAACTTAGAGCCCTTTTGGGGTCTAAACGAGACCCCTAGAGCGAGGCATAAGGAGCCCCTCCCGAGGCGAAGTCAGCAGAGCCAATAGCCACCCCCGCGGAGGCCAGATAACGGGGCGTTCTTGCTATCTTTGTGGAGGTAACGACCATCTCACAAG
>JBGYQR010000156.1:0-3400 GCA_041839075.1 Porphyromonas sp. | reverse complement strand
GCCGAGCACTGGGTGAGCGTCGAGGAGGCTTCCTACCTGCGCCTTTTCTTACGTCCCGAGTACCAAATGCTCCGTCCGAGCTATGGCGGTAGCTACGTAGGGCGACTGGTCTACACGCCGAGCAGTCGAGACCATATCAAGGCCATGGCGATGCTCTCCTACGACCGCACTCGGCTCTCCCTCTCGGATCCTAACCCACGCTACGGGCGTATGCTCTACGCCGGGCAAGACTACTACGCCTTTGTCATGGGGCGCTGGCAACGCGAGCTCTCGGATGGGGCTAACCTCTCGCTCTCCCTGGGGGCGGAGTACAACCGCCACCACCTCGAGCGTAGCTACCTGCTGACGGACGCAGGTGGGCTCGGACTGCGCTCCGAGGCACGAGACCTCCAGCTACGCCTGGGCTACCGCACCCAGCTTGCCTCGGTACGCCTGTCTCTCGGGGCGGATTACAGCCACCGACATCGAAGCCTCATCGGTCTCCCCTATCCCTTGCCTCCCCTCTCGGGGCACAGCCTCGAGGCGTACGCCGAGGTAGCCCTCCCTATCTCTCGGGGCTTGTCGCTCACCAGTGGGGTGCGTGCCCTGTATCAGTCGCTCGCCAGCGGTGTAGCCCTGCTGCCTCGTCTGTCGCTCTCGATGCAGCCCCAGGCTCAGCACCTCATCAGCCTCGAGGTGGGGAAGTATGCCGACCTGGACGAATACTACCAGTCCCACGGCCACCTACCCTCCGAGCGCCAGGTAGCCTACCAAGCTAGCCTCACCTATCAGTGGCGTCCAGCACGCCATCAGCTCCTGCGCCTGGTCGTCTATGACAAGGAGTATCGCCGCCTCCTACGCCTCGTGCACCCCGAGCTCTATCGGTGGAGCTACGACGGTCGGGGGTATGCCCGAGGCCTAGACCTCTTGTGGCGCCAGACGGGGCTCATCCCCAACCTCGAGCATTGGCTCTCGTATAGCTATACGGACGCTCAGCGTATGAGCCTCCTCTCTCCAGGGCTAGAGACCCCTAGCTACGTGGCGCGACACACCCTCTCGCTCATTACCAAATGGTGGTGCCCTCCGCTGGGCTCCCTGATCAACGCCACCATAGCCTACCGCTCGGGGCTGACCTACCACAACCCCAACCTAGAGGGAGCGGGCTACTTCAACGCCTGGGTACCTGCGCGCTGGTCGCTTGACCTCTCGTACAACTATCCTTTTAGGCAGGGCAAGCTCAGCGGGGTACTCTTTGTCGGGGCCCTCGGCCTCCTCTCCACCGACCTGCCTCTCGGCTACCGCTTCTCTGACGAGCGCCTGGGAGACCATTACCCTAGTCTAGCGATAACCAGTCCGACCAAGCCGATGCTGATGGTGGGGCTATTCCTCAACATCGGTGTCGATCGCAGGAAAGATCATCTGAATACCAACCTCAATATCCGTTAATGTGTTATGAAGACCTTCAAAATTCTCTTGAGCCTAGTGCTCCTCTCCCTCGCTCCTCAGCTCCTTGGTCAGAGCCCCGACTACATCGCTGTGATGACGGAGCGTACTGCCTCTCTCGACTCCTTGCCCCTGGAGCAGTTCGCCCAAGAGGCAAGCGAATATGAGCGCTACGCCTCTCTCGAGGGGAGCGACTGGCTAGCCAGCTACTATGCGGCCTACTGCAAGACCATCATGGCTATCTCCAAACCGAGCGAAGCCGACCTCCTCTCTCCCGAGGTGGAGGCTCTGCTGGTGCAGGCCGAGCTGGCGGGTGGTGATGCCTCGGAGATTGCCTGCCTGCGTAGTCTGATGGCAACGGCTCGTCTGATGCTTGCGCCCCAGGAGCGCTATATGACCGAGGGCGCCGAGGCGATGAAGCAGCTAGATATAGCCCTCGAGCACAACCCCAACAACCCCAGGGCATACCTGCTCAAGGGGCAGTCGCTCTTCTATACCCCGGCGCAGTTTGGCGGAGGTCGGGAGCGGGCGACCCCTCTGCTGGAGCGGTGCATCGAGCTTCACCAGGCTCAGACCCCTAGCCCCGCCTATGCTCCACGCTGGGGAGCTGCTCGGGCAGCTCAGCTCCTGGGCCGCAAGCTCTAATCGCCTCAGCCCTAGAGTAGACTGCTCCCTCTACCCCTTGCCCCCACACCCCGTCTAGTTAAGCCCCCGAGACGCTCTAGGTTAGACCCCCAAAGGGCTCTAACTTAGAGCGCCTCGGGGCTTTAGGTTAGAGCGTTCAAGGGCTTCAACTTAGAGCGGTTTAGGGGTCTAAGTTGGGGGATGGAGAGGGAAGCTGGATGGGCAGGCTTAGGGGAGAGGTTAGGGGGCGTAGGGAGTGGGGGCGTAGCTCGCCTCGGAGGTAGAGGTAGAGCCCTACGGAGGGAATGGGGAGAAAATACCTGGGCTCTATCGTGCTCTATATAGACGAGTTAGGCACGAAGAGGGAGATGGATGGCGATAATTACCCTCGGGGCATTTGGTAAATTGAAATATCTGTACTACCTTTGCAATCGCAAACGAGGGAAGGCAATCCCCTAGTGGGACTCACCTCAAAGTTGCACTGCTTTCTTAGCTCAGTCGGTTAGAGCATCTGACTGTTAATCAGAGGGTCCTTGGTTCGAGCCCAAGAGAAAGCGCTTCTCTTTTTGTTTTTTCATAGTAGAACGGTGGGGCACGGAGCGGGAGCTTAGTGCCTTTCTACTTTTTAGGAACATTAGTCATACAGAAACATATATGAACGAATACCCCATGTGCCCACGCTGTCAGAGCGAGCAAACCTATTTTGATGGTACCCTATATGTCTGCCCCGACTGCGGACTAGAGTTTGACCCCAAGGATGCCTCTGCCGAAGACGCTGGCGACGATACCCCTCGCGATTGCAATGGGTCTGCTCTTGCTGATGGCGATGCCGTTACGGTCATCAAGGACCTCAAGGTCAAGGGCTCTTCGATGGTTATCAAACAGGGCACTAAGGTTCGTAGCATACGCCTAACGGACGACCCCGAGCACGTAGACTGCAAGATCGACGGCTCGGCCATCGTCCTAAAGACCTGCTTCCTGCGCAAGGGGTAGCCTCTGTACAAAGGGACTGCTACTGCGCTCTCGGGCTGAGAGATAGGGTGTTGTTCGGGTCATGAATTATTGCCTACATTTGTAATAGGATGGTCTCCTGTGGCACCCTGGCCTATAAAGTTGTCGCCTCCGCCGTGGCGAATGCGAGGCAGGTAGGCAAAGCCTATTGACGTCCGCCGGTTATTAACCTGGGATGCCGAGGAGCCTCACGTACAAAATGCGACAATGATTATGATGCTACGTTTCATGTTATCTACTGCTCTTTCCCTCCTGCTCCTCGTGAGCTGTGGCACGCTCACTAAGTCTAAGCTCGACCAGCTCCAGCCAGGAGACACAGAGCAACAAGTGCTATCCAAGCTCG
>JBGYQR010000155.1:0-12368 GCA_041839075.1 Porphyromonas sp. | reverse complement strand
CAGCTCTCCGCTCGTTCTCTCCCCCTTGGCGGAGGGATGCCCCAGCTCCCAACGGCCTCTCTCTCCGCTCTCTCTCCTGGTGCTGTGCTCGCCCCGAGATGTCCCATTCGTACGCTCTCTCGCCCCCCGAACTCATACACTTCGCATCCTCTCCGTACGTCCCTATGCGCACGCTCCGCATTCCTCCCCGCATAGATCCTCTGCACCTTTTCGTACTACTCCCGCCCCGCCCTGCCCCGCACTCTAGTCGCGCCGACCCACGAGTGCATCGGTCAGGTGATCCACGAGTGCGTCGGTCAGGTGACCCACGAGTGCCTCGGCCGGGGGGGGCTACCCCAGGGGAGAGGGTAGGCAGTAGGAGTAGGGCAGGGGGACAACAAAGCCTCGCCCCCCGACGGCCACGAGCGGGCTATCGGGGGGCGAGGGTCATCAAATCAATCAAAAGAGGAAGGGGGTGCAGTCTGTGGCTAGCTACTCGGCTCGTCAGGCTAGTTCTCCACCTGCTGGCTACTCGGCTCGTCAGGCTACTCGGCTCACCAGGGCTAGCTCGCCACCTGCTGGTTACTCGGCTCGCCAGGCTAGTCGCCTAGCTCGCCTGCTGGTTACCTAGCTACCTGCCAGCTCTTGTCTACCTCACAGATGATGAGCTTGTGAGGGACAGACACAGGCCCTAGGGGCACGCTGTGGCGCAGGGTAGAGGTCACCGAGAGCTTAGGCCCTGGGATGAAGGGACTGTAATGGAGGGCGTGGCGGATGCGCGCCTTCTGCTCAGGGGTGATGATGTCCATGTGGCTATAAGCATAGTCCATGATGTTGCGCGCCACAAACTCCTGCCCATCGCAAGACATACGCTTGAAGAGGTCTTCGGGCTTGTAGTCGTTGCGGAAGTTGGGGTTGTAGATGGCCTCGGTCATCATCATTTGTAGCTGAGCGTCGTAGCCTCCGTTGCCACGCTTGTCGTAGCTAGGCGTGTCGGAGCAGAAGTCCGTGTCTACACAAGCGCCCACAGGCCCTTCGGCGAAGACGTGGCGCAGGCCGAGGTAGTGCCCGAGCTCGTGCGCGACGGTCGTGGCGATGCTCACCTGACGCTTGAGGAGCTCCTCAGAGACAAACCCACGGAAGGGGTTGCTCGCCCCATCGAGGTCCTGGAACCAAGCGCTGTTGATAGACACACCGCGTACCTTGTCGAGGTCGCTAACGGCGAGCTTGGTGTAGGGGACGTTGTCCATACCCTCGAGCGGATATTGCTCGGGCACGAGGGGGAAAGCCGCGATGCCCAGGATATTCTCAATCGAGAAGTTGTAGAGCATCACATTGACGTACCTATTGGGGTCCCACATGAGGTGCAGGTACTCGCTGTCCTCGTCGTCCATAACGGCGATGGGGTCGAGGGTCGAGCTCACCCATCTGACGCGGTCGATACCTGGCTCGGCCATGAGGTTGCCACTGGGGTCGATCTCGGCAGGGACAAACTCTAGGTTGATGCCGTTGGCTGCGTAGATCTTATTGACCTCGGTCAGCACCTCACGGATAGAGGCCGTGGGAATATTTTGCGTCTGGTCGGCTGCGTCGTTGTAGAAGACGTGGAAGACGATGGGCAGGCGGTACTTGAGCTCCTCTCCTGCGGGTTTGCCTACCTGCGCGACGGAGATCTTGCGCGCCGTATAGCGGCTCAGCAGTTCGATAGTCGCCTGGCGAGGGGCTTCGCTGATATTGCTCTCTACCTCGATGCGCAGGTACCGCTTGCTCTCCTTGGTGTACGGCACCAGGCGTAGCCACTCGGCGGTCTCTCCCTGTACCTGCCAGCCGCCCTCGGCCGTTATCTCGATGTCGTAGCTAGCCCCCTGGCTAGGCACATCGACGATAGCGTCTTGAGAGAGCTCGATGGTGGGCTTCTCCTCCTTGGAGCAGGCTCCCACTAGGAGCATCATCAGCAAAGAGGCGCATAGATATATATAACGCGATTTCATATATTTCTCATCTATTATTGCGGGTGATACATTAGGCGACACGCACGAGAGGTATCTGCACCTCGGCCTGCTCTGTCGTCGTCTTGGTCTCGGGCTTTAGGCTAGCGGAGCGTAGGTCTCCAGCCTTGGTGCTCTGCTGGCTCTGACGCTGAGGCATGTACTGCTTGATGTCGTCGGCCGTCTGCTCGCCTACTACCCACTCGGGGGCGATAGAGCGTACGAATGAGCTTACGCTACCTGTGCTAGCGGTGGCCTCGGCCTCGTCCTTGAGGCGCTGGAGGTTTTCGATAGGCTCGGCCTGATCCTTCTTGGGTCCAGCGATAGCGGCGCGGGCGATGGGGCCACGCTCGTTTTTGTCGCTATAACCATAGCTGTACGTGATCTGGTTGGTCTCCCAGGGCACGATGACGAAGAAGCGAGGCACCTTGAGGTTAGAGACTTGGCTCCAAGAGATACCATAGGCCTTGAGCACCTCCTTGTCGGGGAAGGCTGTGGTGTTGAGCTCGTCCACGTTGTCGCTGTCGGCAGCCATACCCGTCAGGGCTCTGCTGATGCCCGAGGAGACGTCGTAGCCGAGTACCATGATGGCCTTGCCCTTGACGGCGCTGGCGTTGCCAAAGACGGAGCCGTTCTCCACGTCGCCGTCGAAGATGCCGAGCACACGGGCGTTATTGACCGTCTCGGTAGAGAAGCCTGGTACGGTGAGGAAGGAGGGCTCGAAGACGCGTTCGCCTGCCACCATCTCGCCGTCCTTGTTGAAGCTCACCACCATCAGCGTGTACTTGCCGCCTGCCTCTACGCTCGTGTAGGTAGGCTCGTCGTCGCCCAGCGAGGCAATAGAGCTAAGCGCCTCTACGAGGGTGAAGTAGGGGTTGAATCCACTGCTGCGCTGCATGGCCTGCATTTGGCGCACCTGGGCGATGATACGCCCCTTGATGGTCTCCTTGCTGATGTTGTCGGGGTAGAGCAGAGGGAGGTAGTACACCGATGGGTCGCTGGGCTTGATCTCTAGCTTGACCTCGTCGCTCGTCATGGCCTTGATGCCATACTCGAAGGTGATGGCGCTGGGGTTGCCGGGCTCTACGGGGCTGAAGTCGTAGCGCTTGACCTCGGTGCAGATGCCGTTCTCATAACCAAAGGCGATCAAGAAGTGGGGCTGCCCAGGGGTGAGCTGACGCTTGGGGTACGAGATAGCACGATGGGCGCGCGCCTCCCAGCGGATATAGGCTCCCGAGGTGGCGACGATATGGCGGGCGTGCTCTAGGGGCGTCATGCTCGAGGTGGCCTCGTTGTGCATGCCATAGCGCCATATATAGGCCTGGTTGAGGTTAGAGGGGGTTACCTTGATGTCTCCGTGCGTCTGGGTGAGGTTCTCGACCTGGAGCTCGAAGGTGGTGTCCTTTTGGGTAACGTTGAGCGTCTTGAACTCGCCCTTGCTCGCCTCGGAGGTGAAGACGATCTCGTAGCTAGGCGTTACGAAGACGGACGTCATCAGGAAGACATACTCGGTGTCTGCCTGGCCAGAGAATGGCCCTCCGACGGTCAGCGTCTGAGCGCCGACATGAAACTGCGCCTGGACGAACTGCTCGAGCTGCTCGGCCGTAGGCTCGGGGTTGTAGCGTAGCCAGTTTTGGATCGTCTGGCCGAGGAAGGCCGAGACCATCTGCGAGTCGTTCATCCCGGCCGTGACGAGCTTGTCGTACTGCGCCTTGGTGAAGCTACAAAAGTACCACTTGTAGTCTTCGATAGAGGGGGTTACGGCGATGCTAGCACCTGTGGTGGTGATATTCTTGATCTCCACGGCAAACGTCATATTGACGGGGTCGGCCTTGAGGGTCTCGAAGAAGTGGAAGCTCGCGTTGCGGGCGAGCTTGTTGTCCTTGACGCCAAAGACCACCAGCTCATAGAGGTTGCCAGGCAGTAGGCCGGTGATCGTCTTGGTCGTATTGCCTTTGACGGCCGAGCTGGCCAGGAACGCCTCCCAGGTCTTGCCAGCAGCCTGAGCGCTCTTCTTGAGCTCAGAGGTGAGGAAGGTGGGGAGCTCGTGCTTGGGCACTTTGTCGATGACGGCCTTGTCTACATAGAGACATAGGTAGGGGAGGTCGGCCTCGGAGGGCTTGACGTCGAATGTGTAGCTCGTAGACGTGCGGCCTCCGTCGGTAATCTCGAAGCTCATCTGATAGGGATCGTCGAGATTGATGTCGAGAGGCTCCTGCTTGTCCTTCTCACAGCTCCACAACGCTCCGACCAGGAGCAGCGAGAGCCAGTAGATAGTACTTAGTCTTCTCATAAAGGTGTAATGATGTTAGATGTATGAACTGTTGAAACGAACGAATACTCTGCGTGGTGCCGTGTGCCTGCTGCACGGAGTGTGTCGCACGGGGGTAAAGGTAGTAATAAATCTTTGTCGTTATGCAAGAGCGAGATGATTATTTACACTCCCTGGGGTAAAGAAAAGGTCTCAGCCCCACGTACCAACGGCGTCGGTACGTGGGGCTGAGACCATCTAGGCGCGCTAGGCGCCCTGGGGGGGGATTACTGCTGAGGAGCAGCGGCCTTCTTGACCTCGAGGAGCTCGATCTCGAAGACGAGCGTGCTGAAGGGAGGGATGCTGTACGACCCGCGAGGACCATAGGCTAGGTCGTAGGGGATAGCCACCTTAACCTTCTCGCCTACCTTCATGAGCTGGAGCATCTCCGTCCAGCCCTTGATCACACCGCCGAGAGGAAACTCAGCTGGTTCGCCACGGTCTACCGAGCTATCAAAGACGGTGCCGTCGGTGAGCGTGCCGTGGTAGTGTACACGTACGGTGTCCTCAGCCGTGGGGGTGTCGCCCTGGCCAGCGGTGAGCACCTGGTAGGCCATACCGCTCTCGGTCTTCTGAGCGCCAGCCGATACGAGGCTGTCGATATAGGCCTTGCCCTTCTCGATGTTGCCAGAGTGCTCTTCGCGTAGGCGACGCTCTTCGGCAGCCTGCTGGTAGGTCTCAGCGATGGTGCGTGCCTTCTCTTCGTCGAAGATGAGCGCCGTAGAGTCGCTCTTGAGGGCAGCGCGGAAAGCGGCTAGGAAGGCGGCTACGTTGAGGTCCTTGTCCTTCTTGAACTGCTGAGCTACCTGAGCGCCCGTGATACCACCAGCGAAGTAGCCAAACTTAGTCGTGTCCTGCAGAGCAGCTTCGAAGCCCTTGATGAACTCCTCCTGGTTGATGTTGGGGGCAGCGGGGTCGCCCTTCATCGACTCAAACATCTGTGCGTACTGCTTACCCATGAGCATACCCTGGGCAAAATAGGCGCTGTCGGCCTCAGTCTTGAGGGTAGCTGAGCCACCCTGCTGGCAAGAGAAGCTACCGAGCGCAACGGCTACGGCGGCTACTGCTAGAAAAAACTTTTTCATTGTCTTGTAATACGTATTGTAAGTGTATGATTACCTGTATAGTGCTTGTGCCCTCTCCCCCTGCTGGCTACTCTCTCGTCTCTTGGGGCTGACCCTTGATGACCTCGAGGAGCTCGACCTCGAAGAGTAGGATGGCATGTGGCGGTATGGCCGAGCCCGCTCCTCTAGAGCCATAGCCCAGCTCTGGTGGTATGCACAGCTCGTACTTAGCCCCCGGGGTCATCAGGGCGATACCCTCCGTCCAGCCCTTGATGACCTGCCCTAGGTGCAGGCGGGCGGGTTGCTGGCGTCGGTAGGAGTTGTCAAACTCCTTGCCGTCCGTCGTTCGCCCGATGTAGTGCACGACGACCGTGTCTGCCGCCGTGGGGTGCTCACCCTTGCCCGGGCGTAGCTCTCGCCACATCAGTCCGCTCTCGGTACGCTGAGTGCCCGCCCCCTCGGCATAGCTCGTGAGGTAGGCCTCGTTGCCCTTGCGCGCCTCTTGCTCGGCACGCTCAGCCACCGAGCGCACGTAGCCCTCGATGACGGCTCTGGCGTCCTCGGTGCGCATCTTGGGCGACTGGCCGAGGAAGTTGTCCGAGAAGCCCTTGAGGATGGTCTCCTTGTGGAGGCTATCGCCAGGGAAGCCCGCTAGGCTACGGTCAAAGAGCTCTGCGTTGATGACGCCAATGGCATACGAGACAGAGTCTATCTGCGTCATGGGCTTGGTCTGCTCTGTCTTGGTCGAGGTCACGCGCCCCGAGCAGGCCGTGAGCATCAGGGCTCCTAGGGCGGTGGCAAGCGCTGTCTTGGTCATGGGGCTCTACTGGGCTAGGGCTTCTAGACGATGCCTAGGAGCTCGATGATGAACACGAGTGTAGAGCCTGGCTGGATGTGCTGGCCTGCGCCACGATCGCCATAGGCTAGGTCGGAGGGGATGGTCACGCGCCACTTGGAGCCTACGGGCATGAGCTGGAGGATCTCCGTCCAACCCTTGATGACGCCCTGCAAAGGAAACTCGGCAGGCTCGCCCCTATCCATAGAGCTGTCGAAGACAACCCCGTTGATGAGGGTACCATGGTAGTGGCAGCGTACGGTGTCCTTGAGCTGAGGCTTTGGGCCGTCGCCCTCTTTGATGACCTCGTATTGTAGTCCGCTGGGCAGGGTGACGACGCCAGCCTTGTGGGCGTTGATCTTGAGGAACTCCTCCCCGGCCTCCTTGTTGAGGCGGATGGCGCGCTCCTGCACCTCCTGGAAGTATTGGTTGATGACGCTCTTGGCCTCTTCGATAGTCATCGTGGGCTCAGTCCCCTCGAGGACGGCGTTGAGCCCAGCGAGGAAGTCCTCTGCGATGATGCCCTCAAAGCCCGAGGCCTTGAAGTTTTGTCCGATGCTCAGACCGAGCGCGTAGCTAACCTTGTTCATATCCTAATGCTTTGTCTCTATTATATATTGTATATCGGTTTGCAAAGATAGCGTTTTCGATCCGACTACTGATATGCAGGCCACTAGGCTCTCTCCCGCGGGGGCGCTGGGGCTCTTTTGTACGGGGGGCGGGGTCGCCTCTCTCCTCGCGCTGAGAGTTGTCTCCCTTTGGGGCTAGGGCCCTCTCTTCTCTCCCGCTGGGGCTGCCTCGTGCGGGGTGCTGGTGTTCCCCCTCCTCGCGCCGGGGGGGCTTGTCTCCCTTTGGGGCTAGGGCTCTCTCCTCTCTCCCGTCGGGGCTACCTCGTGCGGGGTGCTGGTGCCCCTCTCCTCGCGCCGGGGGAGCTTGTCTCCCTTTGGATGCCTGCTGGGGCGAGCGTGGCGTGTCTCGCCTTCGGGAGGCGCTAGACCACGGCCTCGTGTGGGTCTCGATGGGGCGATAAACAACTAGCAGGCGACTCTCCCCGAGCAGCCTGCTAGCCTTGAAATGATCAATAACTAAGACGAAAAAGATGATATAATGATTTCTGATGCAAAGGTCATACAAGCCGAGAGATTACACAAGGGTGTAAATATGTTTTACAGCAAGGGGATGGCGCTCTCGGGCGCTTTTTTGTGCCGTTTGTTGATTATCTCGGTTCGTGCTCTCGGTCGCTCTGTGGTATATGGAGTGATATAATGAGATTGTTGCGCTAAATAGCTCCGCCGTATTAAGGGCGTTTGGGGAAGTGTCGCCCTCGCCCCGCGGGATCCGCAAGCGGGCTTAGGGGGCGTGGGATACGATGCGCCTAGGGGGGAGCGTTGGGGGAGGGGAGAAGTCAGAGGGGTGAGGCTCCTAGGGTGGTAGGCGATGTGCCTAGGGGGGAGAGAAGGTGAGGGGAGAGGTCAGAGACGCGAGGCACCTAGGGTGGAGGTGCGAGGAACCAGAGGGTGGTAGGCGAGGCGCCTGAGGAGGAGCGTTGGGGGAGGGGTTAGCTAGCCCCGAGGCGGGCGATGATGTGTGCCGTCTGATAGGCATGCACCAGCACGAGGGGGACGAAAAGGTAGAGCGCCAGCATCCAGGCTCTGTACCCCGGCGTGAGCATCTCCCCCAGGGGCGTCTGCCACCCCAGGCGTCTACGAAGCCCTAGGTAGAGCCTATACCCCCCGTAGCCAATGATGCCCCCGACGATCACCCCCACCAGCACGTCAGAGACGAAGTGCACCCCCTGGTAGAGCCTGCTGTATGCCACCAGGGAGACCAGGGCGATGAGCATAATGCTGTGGCGGCGTCTCCCCACCACCAGGGCGAGCATCGTGGCAAAGGCGAAGAAGTTGGCCGCATGCCCCGAATAGAAGCTATACGAGCGCGCCGTATAGCCGTACACCAGGTGGAGCTGCTCGGCGATCTCAGGCGTGAGGCTCGGGCGCACGCGGGCGAAGAAGGGCTTGGCCCACACGTTGCCGACGAGGTTACCAATGAGCACCGTGGCTATCAGCATCCCGAGCAGGAGGGTCGCCTCCTTGGCGGGCTTCTTGTAATAGAGGTAGCCGATGAGCGTGCAGGCGATGGGCACCCATACGGCGACGTTGCTGACCGAGTACATCAGAGCGTCGAGGATGGGGTGGTGGAGGTTGTTGATCGCGACAAGCAGGTCGATCTCCCCGGGGACGAAGGGTATAGTCATCTCTATGGGTCGTGAGGTCGGGGCAGAAGGCTAGAGGGGCGGGCGTACGACGGCCTCTATCGTATGGCTGGGGACGTACCCACTGCGTCCGTCGTAGAGGCTAACGTGGGCCCAGCCGTCCCCGAGGCTCTCGAGCCTTAGGGGCGAGCCCGCCGGGAGCGCCATGAGGGGCTCGGCACTGCTGGGGCTCGATAGTAGGCTCGTCCCCTCGATGACGAGCGCGCGCTGGGCGCTGACCTTGCGATAATGCCATTGGTGGGCGATCATAGCCCCCACCAGGAGCCAGAGGCAGGCCAGCCCTACGGCGGTGTAGAAGGCCACCTGGCGCCTGAGCACCGTAGCCCCGAGGCGGAAGATAATCAGCCCCACCACCATCAGGAGCGTCAAGACGAGCCCCACCACCATCAGCGCTGGGCGAGAGAGGGCGTAGCAGATGTCGTCCACGAACCCTATGGCGCGCCCGTCGGAGAGCCCGCTGGGGCTTTGGGCATAGCCTAGGCGCAGGTTGTGGCGTGCCTGGGACATGGTAGGGTCGAGCCATAGGGCGCGCTCGTAGCTCAGCAGGCTACGTGCCCCCTGCTTGAGGCGCTCGTAGCACACTCCGAGGTTGTAGTAGCGCTCGGGGGTCGCCCCCTGGGTGGCGATCTCCTGCTCTAGCGTCTTAGCTGCTCCCTCGTAGTCGTCTCGCTCGTAGAGTGCCACCCAGCTGGAGGCGGAGGCTTCTGTCTCGGGCGTCTGAGCCGTGAGGGCGAGGCACCCCAGGGCGAGGGCTAGGGCGAGCAGTATATATCTCAGTGTCATACCTAATTGTGACTAGTCGTACAAGTGATTTGCTGGCAAAGATAGTGCTTCGCCCGCACTCTGCCCCTCCCCCCTCTCTCCTGCGCCCTCGCGCGCCCTCGGCGTCTGCGGGGGGGGGGGATGGCTCGGGGCGAGTGCGGGGGAGCGTGCGGAAGTGCTCACCTCTCTGCGCGCTCTATACTAACGTCCCCATACCATAATTATATATACCCCCTCGCTATTATATCCCCCCCCTCTCGCTCCTATTATATATATGCCTCCCTCAGAGCTATCCCTCCCCCAAGAAGCTCTCCCTCCGCCCCTCCCGCAGGGCGTGGGGCACCCAGAGGGCACAGCTACTCCCGTGCTGGTCGCCCCCTCCCGTGCTCCAGGGCAAGGCGTCCCTCTCCCGCACAAGCCGTCGCCCTAGTTCGCCTCAGGGCTCTAGGTTAGCGCGCCTCAGGGCTCTAAGTTGGATCGCCTTGGGGCTCTAAGTTGGAGCACTTTGGGGGAGAGGGAGGGCGGAGGTAGGGGAGGGGCGAACGAGCGAACCCAAGGGGATGGAGGCTCTTCGGCAGAGGTCACGGAAGCTGTGGCGCATCTTTGGTAATTAGCCCTGGTGGGTGTAAGCGTTTGGTTAATAGCTGATTGCTATTTTGTAGAAGAAAAACTTTCTCGATTGAAGATATATTTCAAGAATAATATATACCTTTGCTGGCGTGTTGATGGTGTGCTATCATCTTGCAGGTGATAGCGCTTAATAGGGAACACCGGTGTAAGACCGGGACTGTACCCCCAGCTGTAACTCCACATACCAAGGGCGAAGCATCCTCATAGCCACTGCTAGGCTTATTACAGATAGCGGGAAGGCGCTTAGCCTGGAGAAGTCAGAAGACCTGCCTCTACACTTAGACGTACATACCTCTGGGGAATAGGAGATGTGTGCCAGCGAGTATTGAAAGCTATTAACGATCATTAGATCCGGGCCTCCCTAGGAGTGCTTGGACGCGTTGCGTACCCCTACAAGGTAGGCCGAGGTATGGTACCCCAGGGGACCGTACAGCTTGAGCTATGCCTAGACGGGTATGCTTGGGCAGACGCACTTGCTCATTCACCAAGACCAGTAGTAGATACTTAAACCTTTCAACTATAAACAAGAGCTTACGCTATGATGACGAGCCAAGAGTACGAAGCTAGCCTTCGTAAGATGAACCTGAACGTCTATTTTATGGGCGAGAAGATTGTCAATCCCGTAGACCATCCGATGATACGCCCCTCGATGAGCTCGGTGGCGATGACCTATGAGCTGGCACAGATGCCCGAGTACCAAGAGGTGATGACCGCGATAAGTCCTCTGACGGGTAAGCGCATCAACCGCTTTTGCCATCTACACCAGAGCACCGAAGACCTCAAAAATAAGGTCAAGATGCAGCGTTTATTGGGGCAGAAGACCGCCGCTTGCTTCCAGCGTTGTGTGGGGATGGATGCTTTCAATGCCATCTTCTCTACGACCTACGAAATGGATCAAGCCTTAGGGACTCAGTACCATGCCCGCTTCGTCGAATACCTCAAAATGGTACAGGAGCGCGACCTGGTCGTCGATGGTGCCATGACAGACCCCAAGGGAGACCGTGGCCTGGCTCCCTCCCAACAAGAAGACCCCGATCTGTATGTGCGCATCGTGGAGATACGTCCAGATGGTATTGTGGTGCGCGGTGCCAAGGCTCATCAGACTGGGGCAGTCAATTCGCACGAGCATCTCATCATGCCTACGATAGCCATGCGTGAGGAGGACAAGGACTATGCCGTCTCCTTTGCTATTCAGAGCGATGCTCCTGGCATCACGATGATCTATGGCCGGCAGAGCTGCGACACCCGCAAGATGGAGGAGGGGACGACTGGGATGGATGCCGGCAATGCGCAGTACGGTGGGCATGAGGCCTTGGTGGTCTTCGACGACGTCTTCGTCCCCAATGAGCGCGTCTTCATGTGCCAGGAGTACCAGTTTGCCGGTATGATGGTAGAGCGTTTTGCGGGCTATCACCGGCAGAGCTATGGCGGCTGCAAGGTCGGGGTCGGCGATGTGCTCATCGGAGCTGCGGCCCTAGCGGCCGACTACAACGGTGTGCCCAAGGCAACGCACATCAAGGATAAGATCATCGAGATGACGCACCTCAACGAGACCCTCTATGCCTGCGGGCTGGCCTGCTCGACCGAGGGCGAGGCAACGCCAGCGGGCAACTATATGGTCAATCTCCTGCTGGCTAATGTCTGTAAGCAAAACATTACACGCCTGCCCTACGAGATCGCACGCCTGGCCGAAGATATAGCCGGGGGGCTGATGGTAACGATGCCTAGCGAGCAAGACCTGCGCCACCCAGAGGTAGGCGCTCTCGTGCGCAAATACCTCGTCGGGGCACGGGGGACAGCTGTCGAAAACCGTATGAGGGTCTTGCGTCTGATCGAAAATATCACCCTCGGCACAGCGGCCGTCGGCTATCGTACCGAGTCGATGCATGGGGCTGGCTCTCCTCAAGCACAGCGTATCATGATCGCCCGCCAGAGCAACCTCGAGCACAAAAAGGAGCTGGCGCGCCAAATAGCACGTATAGACACCAGCCTAGACAAGTAAGCAACACTCGCTCACATTTGCCACGATGACTATTGATACGGATAACTTATTGACGACAGAGCGAGTGCGCCAGGAGCTCTGCGGGAGGTTTGACAGCCTCCTGCAGGCCCGAGGCGGTAGCCTCCAGGTAGTGAGCGTAGCAGGAGGGGTTGTGCGTCTGCGCTTCTTGGGCCAGTGCCGTGCGTGTATGGCCTCTGACGAGGGGCTACGGGCGCAGATCCAGGAGGCGCTCAGCAAGGCGCTCGGCAACCCGTCTATCCAAGTACGCATCCACGAGAGTGTGAGCGAAGACCTATTAGAGCAGGCGCGTAGGATCCTGCATAGGCACGAGATATAGTTCCCTAGACTAACCCATACCCAACCACCAAAATGATGAGCTGGCAAGATCTATACCACGCCCGTACGACAACTATCCAGGAGGCGCTCAGGCACATTCGCCCAGGGGAGCGTATCGCCCTGTCGCATGCTGCCGCCACGCCTCAGCTAGCGACCGAAGCCTTCGTAGCGTGCCGGGATTTGTTTCAT
>JBGYQR010000154.1:0-2848 GCA_041839075.1 Porphyromonas sp. | reverse complement strand
GACGTAGAGGAGACGACGGTCGCTTGGCGCCTGGCGATGGAAAATACAGCGACACCTACGGCGCTCATCCTATCGCGTCAGAATATCAAAGACTTGCCCACGCTCTCTGCTAACGCTACTCGTAAGCAGGAGGCTGCTCAGGCTGCCCGTGGCGCTTATATCGTGAGCTACGACAACAACCCCGAGATAGTCCTAGTGGCTACGGGTAGCGAGGTCTCCACCCTGATTGAGGGAGCTGAGCTCCTGCGCAGAGATGGTGTACGTCTCTCGGTGGTGTCTGTCCCCAGCGAAGGGCTATTTCGCCAGCAGACAGAGGCCTACCAGAGAGAGGTCTTGCCCGAAGGGGTGAAGCGCTTTGGCCTAACGGCTGGTCTCCCCGTCAATCTCTTGGGGCTGGTGGGTGATGAGCGTAATATATGGGGGCTTCGCTCGTTTGGTTTCTCTGCTCCCTACAAGGTGCTAGACTACGAACTGGGCTTCACCGCAGAGCATGTCTACAACCAGGTTAAGGCCGTGCTTGCCCGCTAATCCTATTTGATCCTTTCGCGCAAAGCGACCTCTTCTTTAGCTCAAGGCTTCTTAGGAGAGGTCGCTTTGCTTTTCCTAATCTTATACATTGACCGCTATGACTACGACCAAGATTGTTATCTCGGGGATAGGGGCGATAGGGGGCTTCTACGGAGGTCTGCTCGCTGCTCTCTCGGAGCAACTTACGAGTGTGGAGGTATATTTCTACATGAGGCCAGGGGCACATCTAGACAGGGTGCGCGCCGAGGGATTGCGTATCGTTACCCCTACGCTAGATGTACTAGGGCGCCCTAGACTAGCGACCAGTGATGTCTCAGAGCTTCCTAAGGCCGACTACCTATTCTTGGCCACCAAGAGCTACGATGCCGTCAGCAATATCGACCAGCTTCGCCCGATCATCACGAGCGATACTATTGTCGTCCCCATGCACAATGGCCTTGATGTCCCCGCCCTTATACAGCGTGCTCTGCCCGAGTGCCGACTTGTCCCCTCGGTCTGCTATATCGTTAGCCGTCGCTCCCCTGGAGAGATACGCGTCATGTCCGACAACAATATCATCAAGATCGGCCCCGACAGCTCTCTAGGTTACCCTGCTGATGACGAGCTTCGGGCGCGTGCCGAGTGGATCTACCTCCTGCTCAAAGCTGCTGGTATCAAAGCTGCCTATTTCCCTGAGGTTGCCCCGATGCTTAGGGAGAAGTATCTAACCATCTCTCCCTCGGCAGCGGCCACCGCCTACTACAACACCAACATAGGTGTTGTGCAGACCGAGCACGAGGCGGAGTTTCGTGCGCTCCTCACTGAGCTGACCAACCTCTACCGAGCTCAGGGCTGGGAGTGGGACGAGGAGCTTCCCGCACGGGGCTTTGACCTGATTATGAGGATGCCTCGAGAGGGAACGACCTCGATGCACTCGGACTTACTTGCTGGCAACCGCTCAGAGCTTGAGAGCCTTGTCGGCTATGTCATACAAGAGGCAGAGCGACTCGGGGTACCCGTGCCGCTCTACCGTAAGATGTACGAGGCTATCCTCGAGAGGTACTAATCTGAGGGTAGCCCTAGGCGAGGTGCTCTAGCTCGTCTACAATGCGTTCGGCAGCTTGCTCTAGGGCAAGCTGTCGAATGTTTTTACTGAGCTCGGAGCGCTGGTCTGCATCATGGGCCAGAGAGATGGCGGTCGCTGTTAGTCGCTGGCGTGCCTCGAGGTCAGGGATGAGGATGGCCGCCCCTCGGCTAGAGAGGGCTAGAGCATTCTTGGTCTGATGATCCTCGGCCACGTTGGGCGAGGGGACGAGGATGCTCGGCTTGCCCAGCAGGCATAGCTCCGAGATGGAGCTCGCCCCTGCTCGCGATATGACGACGTCAGCCAGTGCGTAGGCCATGTCCATACGCTCTATGAAGGTCGAGCAGTACACCTCCCCCGTGTAGGAGGCTAGTGCTTGCTGAGCTTCGCCGATGTAGCTCTTGCCCGTCTGCCAGATGAGGCTGATACCCGAGGTCTCCCACTCGGGTAAGTGCTGGGCGATGCTCTCGTTGATCGTACGAGCCCCTAGACTACCTCCGACAACCAGCACAATGGGTGCCCCTGTCTCTGTGAGGGCGAAGTGCTGGAGCGCCTCCGAGCGGTCTACCTGCATGTGTTCGATCTCTGGGCGAATGGGGTTGCCCGTCAGCACTATCCTATCCTTGGGAAAATAGCGCTCCATCTCTGGGTAGGCAACGCAGATGCGCCTAGCCCGCCTGGCGAGTAGCTTGTTGGTCAGTCCAGCGTAGGAGTTTTGCTCTTGTATGAGGGTGGGCACTCCCAGGCTCTGTGCCGCCTTGAGCGTCGGAGCACTAGCATAGCCTCCGACCCCAACTACCACATCGGGGGCAAACTCTCGGATGATGTCTCTGGCCTCTACCAGGGCACGTAGGTACTGCTTGATGACGCCCAGGTTGCGCCATATACGCTTGCGGTCGAGCCCCTGTATGGCAAGCCCGACGATGCGATACCCTGCGGCAGGTACGCGGGTCATCTCCATACGCCCCTCGGCTCCTACGAATAGGATCTCGACCTCTGGATTGCGACGTCTTAGGGCGTCGGCTATGGCGAGGGCGGGGAAGATATGTCCTCCCGTACCTCCTCCGCTGATGATGGCTCGTTTGATCATAGCTTTGCTTGGCTGGTCGTGTCCTCTAGGGTGATGCCCTTGTTTTGAGCCTCCTGCTCCAAGAGGGCTATTTCCTTTTGCGTATTGGAGATATTGAGCATCAGCCCAAAGGCCATGCTACACACAAATACCGACGACCCCCCTGCGCTGATCAGGGGCAGAGGTTG
>JBGYQR010000153.1:0-12227 GCA_041839075.1 Porphyromonas sp. | reverse complement strand
GTGGAAGCGTGCTATCTATCTCGATTGTGACATCATCGTTAGGCAAGATCTAGCTCAGCTTTATTTCTCTATCGACCTAGAGGATAGCTATGTGGCGGGGGTAGCAGAGGCTGCGACAGACTGGCAAACAGAGAGATACAAGGCATTGGGTTGCGATCCTAAACTATACATCAATTCAGGCTTCCTGGTCCTTAATCTAGACCTGCTACGCAAAGAGCAAGTAGCCCAACGTTTCGAGGAGGTTTTGAGAAATGTGACCTACCTAGAGTTTCCCGATCAAGATACCCTCAATATCGTTTGTCAAGGTCGTATCCACTATCTGAATCCAAGATACAATGGTATTCGGACCTTTATGTTGCCCGCATATAAGCAAGTCTTTCTCAAACGATATTCACTGGCTGAATGGGTTGAAGTCGCTCAGGTAGGAAATATCCATTACACAGGAGCTAAGCCCTGGGTGCGATATACGCATCTATTTGAAAAGTGGTGGCAAACCTATTGGCGCTTGCCTCAAGTCTTACAGACTAGAAGGACGAACTCTCGCAAAGTGGAGAGGCTCGCCAAACTCTTTAGTTTGCCAGGCGTACGGCGCTTGGCTAACTTTGTGCTGACAATACGCAATCGTAATGCTCGAGTATGAAGCATGCCTATCTCATCCTTGCTCATAATCAGCCTGAAGTGCTGGAGATCCTAGTGGGTGCTCTCGACGACGCTCGTAACGACATATTTATACACTGGGATTGTAAGGCCTCGGGACGTCCTCAGGTCAATACTTCTCGTGCAGGGTTGTATTGGGTGGAAGACCCAATAGATGTGCGCTGGGGTGATGTCTCAATCGTTCAAGCAGAGTTGCGACTTATGGCACAAGCAAATAAGCAAGGGAGCTATGAGTATTATCATTTGCTCTCTGGAGTAGACCTGCCCCTCAAGAGCCAAGACTATATCCATAGTTTTTTTGATCAGCATCGGGGTAAGGAATTTGTAGGTTATTATCACGGAGCTGACCTGAACCCGTCCCTGGAGCGGAAGGTTCATCGTTGGCACCTTTTTTCAGATTCGTTTCAAGGTCATGGAGGGGTGTTTACGATGAAGCGTATTTTGCGAGCCGTCTTTTTGCGCATACAGGAGCTCCTAGGCTGGAGACGACATCAAGGACGTACGTTCAAAAAAGGAACCCAGTGGGTTAGCCTTACGGATGGCTTTGTCCGCTATATCCTAGAGCGAGAAGAGGCGATCCTCAAAGACTACCGAGCGGCCTTTTGTAGTGATGAGATTTTCGTGCAGACAGAGCTTTGGTACTCTCCATTTAAGGGTAATATCTTTGACGTGGCTGATGAGGCGCGAGGCTGTATGCGTATGATTGATTGGCAGGATAATAGATTGGCAGACTATACTCCCGAGGATTTGCCTCGGCTCAAAGCAAGTAGCATGCTCTTTGCACGAAAGTTTAACAATCGAGATCTCGATTTTCTCCGACAGGTTGTAAGCTATGACGAACAATAGTACTACCTCTCATGGGCTCGTGTCGGTTATTTTACCGATGTATCGTGTGTTGAGCGTCTTGCCTCGCTGTATCGATGCACTCCTGGCGCAAACTTATTCACACTTGGAGCTACTCTTTGTAGATGATTGCTCTCCTGACGAGAGCGCCCAGTTCATCGAGGAGATGCGTCCGACACTTGAGGCACGAGGTTTTGTCGTTCAGGTTCTGAAACACCAATACAACCAGGGGGTAGCCAGTGCGCGAAATACAGCTCTAGAGCATGCCTCGGGGGAGTGGGTATTTCATTACGATGCAGATGACTACCTGCTACCTAATGCGATAGAGCGCCTTGTCGAGGAGTCCATACGTCTCAATGCCGATGTGGTTGGTTGTGATTGGACACTATGCCATGGAGACAAGAAGCGTCTGATGGAGCAGCCTCACCCTGCGATCGGAGAGGAGGCTTTCGCGCTAATGTGCAAGGGATTGATGAAGTGGAACCTATGGCTTTTTCTCGTGCGTCGATCCCTCATAGAGAGAGAGGCTCCTTTGCGCTTCATCCCTGGGGCGAATATGGGAGAGGATATGATGTTGATGGGGAAGGTTTTTCTTCGGTCTAGGCGTGTGTCTATACTAGCGGAGGCTCTTTATGACTATACCAAGAACGATGAGGGACAGCTCACCGGGCAATATCGTCCAGAGCACTGGGAGCAGGTAGAGACTAACGTCCGAGAACTTGAGCAGTATATTATTGCCATGGGAGGTAATACTACCGACGAGCTTACTGCACTTGTGCAGCAGCTCAAGCTCTCTCTTAAATTGCCCCTACTGATCTCTCCTAGACAGGCTGATTATGATCGGTGGCTACACTGGATGCCCGAAGCTAACAAGTACACTGGGCACGCCAAGGAGCTCTCTTGGCGTACACGGCTATTACAACAGGCAGCTAGGCTTAGGCAATGGTGGTTTGTACGTCTGTACTACGAGATAGTCATGAAGAGGCTATATAGTATCCTTTACAAATAGTTAATTTATATGTGGCGGTATATTTTAATCTTCCTTACGGCTCTGGTAGTAAATTTTTTCTACTTCCCAGCCTCATCTCCATATCTCCCCAGCAATACCAAGAATCTTTTGGCATTGATGGGTGGGATCCTTTTAGCCTACGACCTTATTCGCTACCGCTCGTATGATCTCAATAAGTATTTGTTTGGAGCTTTGGGGATCGCGGCATTGTACTCTGTGGTCAATCTTGTCGCCGTAGAGATCAATGATGAGTTTGACTTCTCGTATGCCAATTATGTTACGACGGCTCTCATCTGGCTTAGCTCAGCTTACGCAGCTACGTGGGCCATTCGCTATACTCACGGCCGAGTAACGATCAAACTCTTGACCTTTTATTTGGCTCCCATTTGTGTGGCACAAGGAATAATTGCTATCACCATTGACAACATCCCCTGGTTTAAGGATCTGGTCGATAGTATATTTGATGGGGCTGTGATTATGGAGACGTTTGATCGTCTCTATGGGATTGGCTGTGCTCTAGACACTGGTGGTATCCGACTGGCTGTCGCACAAGTACTTATTGCCTTTGTTTTGTGTGTTGATGATGAGGTGCGACGTAGCTCACGCGCTCTTTATTGGCTAATGATCTGCCTGATAGTGATCGCAGTTACTGGCAACATGATTGCCCGTACGACTACGGTGGGTACGGTGATAGCTCTTGTGACAATCATCTTGAGTACGCAAATCTATACTCTTAGGATTACGGGAAAGAATATCAAGATGTATACCTCTTTGGGGGTCGTACTACTCATTGCGATCCCAACAATAATCTATCTATATAATACTGACCTATTCTTCCACCAGCAACTACGCTTTGCCTTTGAGGCATTCTTTAACTATGCTGAGGGTGGGGAATTAAGAACGGGCTCAACGGACGTTTTGCAGACGATGTGGAAGTGGCCAGAGACTCTGAAGGGATGGATCATAGGTACAGGCATATTCGGGATATTCGAATATGGTACGGATATTGGTTACTGTCGCTTTATTTTGTACTCAGGTTTGATTGGCTTCTCGGTGTTTGCCTTTTTCTTCCTGTATCATGGTTATGTCTTCATCAGCCGATATCGCCGTTATCGCTATCTTTTTGTAGCTCTTTTAGTTCTCCATTTTGCTGTATGGGCTAAAGTCTCTACGGATACGTTCTTTATTTGGGCATTGTTCTATACGTTTGTTGATGAGGACGAGGCCGATTATCTTCCCAAGTTATCTCTCTGATGAAGATATTGTATTGCATCCCTGGTCTGTATAACTCGGGGGGGATGGAGCGGGTCCTCTCCTGTAAGGCCAACTACTTGGCTGCGTGTGGTTACGACATAGTCATCGTTACGACCGAGCAGCGTGGTCGAGCGCCATTCTTTCCATTGGATGCTCGGATCAAGACTTACGACCTGGGTATCAACTACGAGGCGTCTAATGGTTCGCTGTGGGGTAAGGTGTTGGGTTTCTTCACCCAGCAGCGTAGGCACTATGCTAGACTGAGCGCTCTCGTGGAGGAGCTTCGTCCGGACGTCGTGGTGTCGATGTTTGGCAATGATGAGCGCGTTGTACTTCGTCTGCGGGATGGTAGCCACAAGGTGCTCGAGTACCATTTCTCCAAGCTCAAGCGCTTGCAGTATGGGCGCAGGGGGCTTTGGCGCTATCTAGATCTGTGGCGTATGAGAGGGGACGAACGAATTGTGCGACTATACGACCGCTTCGTTGTCCTCACGGAAGAAGATAAGGCTCTGTGGGGGCACCTCCCTAATATGGAGGTTATTCCTAACCCTCTGCCTTTTGAGCGAGGAGAGCTCTCCTGTCTGGGCGAGAAGCGTGTGATAGCAGCCGGTCGCTACGAGCATCAAAAGAATTTTACTGACCTTATCAATATTTGGGCGAAGGTATCTCCTCTATATCCCGACTGGCACCTTACGATTTACGGCGATGGCTCTCTGCGGGCCGAGCTGGAGGCTCAGGTCGCTACACTAGGGTTGTCCGAGAGCGTTTCCCTCTCTCCCGCCACTCGAGATATGCGTAGGGAGTATCAGCGTAGTGCTATTTACGCTTTGACCTCGCACTACGAGGGATTGCCGATGGTGCTCATAGAGGCTCAGGCGGTCGGATTACCTATCGTGTCCTATTCCTGCCAGTGTGGCCCTCGGGATATTGTTACGGATGGCGTGGATGGGTTCTTGGTTGGGCTCTATGACCAGGATGCTTTTGCCGAACGCTTGTCTCGCTTGATGGGGGATGCAGAGCTTCGCTATCAAATGGGGGCGAAGGCTGCCGAAGCCTCTGGGCGTTACGACCTAGAGCGTGTGATGGCTCAGTGGAAGACCCTTTTTGCTAACTTATAATCTCTCTCTCCTTGTTGGAAGAGAGACGACCAAAACAATGGGAGTATGCCCCTTGAAGGGGCATACTCCCATTTGTATTCTAGACGCTCTCTAGGGAGGCTAGAGGGCAAGACTACTTCGTAGCAACGCGACGCTCCTTGATACGAGCCTTCTTACCCGTTAGGCCACGGAGGTAGTACAGCTTAGCACGACGTACCTTACCACGCTTCTCAACCGTGATGGTTTCGATGAATGGGCTCTCGAGAGCGAAGATACGTTCTACCCCTACTCCTTCAGAGATCTTACGCACCGTAAAGCGCTTCTTGTCTCCGTGTCCGCTGATACGGATCACAACACCACGATACTTCTGGATACGCTCCTTGTTACCTTCCTTGATGCGGTAGTCGATCGTTACAGTGTCACCACTGCGAAACTCAGGATGCTCCTTGCCAGAGGCAAAGGCTTCATTGACGAGCTTAATGAAATCCATTTCTATGAATTCTTATTGAATATGAATAATTCAGCGCAGTGTACACAGACACCCTTGTTCTGCCAGAGACTACGCAAAGCTCGGCAAAGGTACTTATTTTTGAGCATCCAACCAACTCCGCCTCAAGGTCGCTCTCAAGGGGCAATGTACCGAGACCAGGGGGATGGGGGATGTGTGGGGTAGGTGATAAAACGTACCTTTGCCTTATCAGCCAGCGTGCTAGCTGGCTGGTTGTAGGTGATATAGCAGAGGAAGTAAGCATAGGGTAGATGCTCAGCAGGATATGGCTCGCCCTCGTCGTAGGGCTCGTGTGGCTAGGCAGTGGTGGCGCTAGGGCGCAGACCTCCCGCCAGGTGCGCCTATCCCTCCCCCGCTCCCTTCCTTACTCCCCAGCCCTCTATCGCCCTGTGCTCCCCTGGCCAATAGACACCGCCTACTACCAGCGCCGTCTTGCACTCTCACGTCTGTCTCTCGGGGATAGCCTCGACCGCTCGATGCTCTCGGAGCGCTTGGGCATAGGGCGCATGCTGACCGATCGCGTCTTCGGCCCTGGGGGGATACGCTTCAAGTTTTCCGGATCCCTTGCCTTGGGCGTAGGCGTTCGACAAACCTATATCGCCAACCCACTCCTACCGGAGCTGGCTCGACGCCAGCGCTCGGTGGAGGTCGATGAGCAGATACAAGCAGGCCTACAAGCTCAGATAGGTACGAAGCTCAAGTTTGGCCTTAGCTACAATACCCAGAGTTCGTTTCAGTGGGACGCGCGCCAGCTACGCCTCTCCTACGAAGGAGAGGACGACGACATCATTCGGCTGATAGAGGCCGGGCGCGTCTCTATGCAGCCACGCAATAGCCTCATACAGGGGGGCGAGGCGCTGATGGGCCTACGTACGCGCCTTCAGTTTGGGCGTCTCACGCTCGACCTACTAGCTAGCCAGCAGAGGTCTCAGGTGCGTAGGCTCTCTTCGCCCTCGATGGGGGAGAGCCGCACCTTTGAGCTCAGGGCCTCCGACTATGATGCTCATAGACATTTCTTCCTCTCCGACTACTTCCGCAGTATCTATGACCAGGCGCTCTCCTCGCCCCCGCATATACGCTCGGGTATCAAGATAGAGCGTATCGAGGTATGGGTTACCAATAGACTGGGGAGCTACGACGAGGCGCGCAGTGTACTGGCGCTTGCTGACCTAGGTGAGGCTGAGCGGGTACATAGCTCGGCCATTACCCTAAGCGGAGCCAGTCAGCCTCAGCCTCGCAACGCTGCCAACAGCCTCTATGGCCAGCTCCTAGCCGAGGCGGGTCTGCGAGAGCGGGGGGAGCACTTGCCTATCCTGGGGGGGCAACTGACCTCTGGGCGCGACTACGAGCGTATTGGCACAGCGCGCCTACTAGGGGCGGGCGAATACTCCGTGCATGAGCAGCTAGGCTACATCACCCTGTCGGCTCATCTCTCCGAGGGTGACGTGCTGGCCGTGGCCTACGAGTATAGCTATGGAGGGCAGACCTATCGGGTGGGCGAATTTGCCTCAGACCTTGCCGAGGGCGCTGGGCAGCAGCTCTTCGTCAAGCTCCTCAGAGGTACAGACCTCTCGCCAGGTACCCCCTACTGGCACTATATGATGCGCAATGTATATGCCCTGGGGGGAGCGATCAGCGACCCTCGGGGACAAGACTTTCGCCTCGAACCTATCTATGTCAGTAGCGAACTAGGTAGAGAAACGCCCTACATCACATCAGGGGCAGGAGCCTCCTCTAGGATACTAGACCTCCTGGGGCTCGATAGGGTCGATGCCCAGGGGCAGGAGCGTGGGGACGGGCGCTTCGACTACCTCCCTGCCCTAACGGTAGATCCTGCTCGGGGGCTGATATTCCTACCCAGTGTCGAACCCTTTGGGCAGACCCTAAAGCGCCAGGGCGTCGAAGAGCGATACCTCTACCAGGAGCTCTACCAGCAGACGCAGACCGAGGCGCGCCAGCTCCTGGGCAAGGACCGCTACCTACTCAGAGGGTCGTATAGGACGAGCTCTAGCTCAGATATTTCGCTCGGCACTACTCACCTGGCTCCTGGGTCTGTACGGGTAATGGCTGGGGGAGAGCGCCTCAAGGAAGAGGTCGATTATATCGTAGACTATGCAGCAGGCTCTGTGCGCATCATCAACGAGCAGATACGCTCGAGCGGTGTCCCCATCGATGTAAGCCTCGAAGACGTCGATGCTCAGGGGATGCAGCGCCGTACGATGCTCGGGGTAGACCTCGGCTATCAGCTCTCTAGAGAGCTTCACGTTGGAGCCACAGCCATGTATCTGAATCAAACGCCTCTAGGGAGCAAGGTAGCTGTCGGGCAAGAGGCGATGCGCAACCTCCTCTGGGGAGCTAACCTCAGCTGGCGCCACGAGTCCCCGCGCCTGACCGACTGGCTCAATAGACTTCCGCTCCTCGACCTCTCTAAGCCCAGCTACATCAGCCTCGATGCCGAGGTCGCCCAGCTACTACCTGGGTACTACCAGGATAGTTACCATGGAGGATATAGCTACCTCGACGACTTCGAGACCTCTCGTAGTGAGATTAGCCTGCTGAGCCCGCATGCCTGGCACCTAGCCTCTACTCCTCAAAGTGTCGCCTCGCCCGCAGAGACGGGGCTCGAGGCGGGCTATGGCCGAGCATTGCTGTCTTGGTTTGGCATAGACCCTTTGTTTACGAGAGAGTACAGCCGATATACCCCAGCCTATATACGCGCCAACCCCGAGCTGGTGAGCCATCACTATGTACGCGACGTCGAGGCGCGAGAGCTATACCCCTACCGCTCACAGCAGGCAAGCCACATCAGCTATCTCTCGACCCTCAGCCTGCGCTATCTGCCTCACGAGCGAGGCCCCTACAACCTCTCCTCCAGCCGTATGGGAGCCGATGGCTACCTGACCAACCCCAAAGAGAGCTGGGCGGGTATTACCAGGCGTATCGACCAGTCGGACTTCGAGCGGGCGGGCGTACAGTACCTGGAGTTTTGGCTGATGGATCCTTTTCATTACAGCGTTAGCAGTCAGGGAGGAGACCTCTACATTAACCTAGGCGAAATCTCCGAAGATGTACTACGCGATGGCTATGCCTTTAGCGAAAACGGCCTCCCACAGACCGAGAGCCCCGATCTCGTCCAGCAAACCCTCTGGGGGCAGGTGCCACGCCAGCAGGCTCTGGGCTATGCCTTTGATAGCAACACCGAGGTACGCCACAGACAAGACGTGGGGCTCAATGGTCTCTCGTCTGAGCGCGAGGCGCAGCACCCCAGCTATGCGGACTATCTCGAGCGTCTGAGGCAGGTCGTCTCGCCCGAGACATTAGCGCGCTGGCGCGACGACCCTCATAGCCCGCTCAATGACCCGGCTGGCGACAACTTTCGCCACTACCGCAGCCAGGTCTACGACCAGGCCGAGATGCCTATCCTAGAGCGCTATCGCTACTACAACGGCACCGAGGGCAATAGCACAGAGCAACCCAACGCTGGCGAAGAGGGAGAGACGCTGGTGAGCCGTCTCTCACCTGATGCCGAGGACCTCAACCAAGACCATACCCTCTCGAACCGAGAGCGCTACTACGAGTACCGGGTATCGCTACGTCCTGCCGACTTGCGGGTGGGGCAGGGCTATGTCGTCTCTGAGCGAGAGAGCGAAGTGGCTCTGCGTAGCGGGCGTATCGAGCGCGTCAAGTGGTACCTGTTTCGCCTCCCCCTAGACCGCTACACGAGCGCCGTAGGCGGGATGAGGGACCTGAGGAGTGTGCGTTTTATGCGCATGTATCTCAAGGACTTTGACCAGGAGGTTAATCTCCGCTTCGGCTCCCTACATTTCGCTCGAGGCGACTGGCGCCCATACCCACACTCGCTCCAAGAGTCGGGGGCTATGCCCAGCCCTTCGGGACGCATGGAGATAGGAGCCGTAGGGCTCGAGCGCGATGGCGATCGTAGCCCTGTGAGCTACACGCTCCCCCCCTCGGTAGGCCGCGAGGTAACTCTAGCGACTACGGAGGGTACCCTTGACAACGAAGAGGCGCTTAGCCTACGCCTCTCTAACCTACCAGCAGGCGAAGCCAGAGCCGTGTACCGCCAGGTGGGGCATGACCTTAGGCGCTATGGGCGGTTGCAACTCTTTGTGCATGCCGAGGCCCTCGAGGACGATGGTGCTCAGCCTCCTATGGATGGGGAGGCGCACCTTTTTTTGCGCCTGGGGACAGACCTCGACAGCCACTACTACGAATACACCATCCCCCTGAGCCTAACCCCTTGGGGGCAGTACAGCTCGCAGAGTGACAGCGACAGAGAGCGGGTGTGGCCTAGGGATAATATGATAGACATACCGCTGGAGGCCTTTACCTCCCTCAAGCGAGCGAAGCTGGCGGAGGCGGCTCGCCTGGGGACGGCTCTGAGCCGTTATAGCTCGCCCTCGCCCACCAATCCTAACCATAGCCTCAGTATCGTAGGTAACCCTAGTCTTAGCCATGTGCGCACGCTCGTCATCGGGGTACGCAACACCAGTCTAGAGGAGCGTAGCCTCGAGGTTTGGGTAAACGAACTGCGGGTAGGCGATGGCGACACCCGCGGAGGCTGGGCGGCCAATGTCTCCCTAGGGCTTCAGCTCTCGGACCTTGGCTCGGTACAGCTCAGGGGACGGCGCTCTACGGCGGGTTTTGGTGCGTTGGATGCCCCAACCCTCGAGCGCCAGCTAGACGACAGACAAAGTCTAGCTCTGACCTCTTCGCTACAACTGGGGCGTTTCTTGCCCGAGCGAGCCGAGGCGCACATCCCGCTACATATCTCGTATAGCGACGAGCAGAGCCGTCCCGAGTACAACCCCCTGGATCAAGACCTACGCCTCTCCGAAGCTCTCTCCTCTGCCACCTCGACCGAGGCCAAGGAGCGTATCGAGGCCTATGCCCTAAGGCGGCGTACGACACGAGCCCTCAGTCTCTCGGGGGTGAAGGTCGGCATTCGTAGCACGAGGCCGATGCCCTACGACCCCGCTAACCTCTCCCTGGATTTTTCGCACTCTTCGTCCCAGCTCAGTTCGCCCGATGTCGAGTACCAGCGTCAGCTACACTGGCAGGCTGGGCTCAGCTACGACTATGCTCCGACGTTTGCCCCCGTGCGGCCATTTGCTCATCTCAAGGGCGAGGGAGCCCTCACGCGCTATCTGCGCCAATATGGGCTATCGCTTTGGCCCAGTCGCCTTTTTTTGCAGACGACGATGATGCGCCACTATGAGGAGGAGCAGGTACGCAACCACCCTGATTTGGCTTTGTCGGCCAAGTTGCCCGCTTCGTTTTCGCAACTCTTTGTCTGGAATAGGCGTCTCTCTCTTGCTTGGTCTCTGACGCCCAACCTCTCAATGACGCTCACCACAGGGACAGATGCGCGCATCGACGAGCCCTACCAGCAAGTCAATCGTGAGCTCAACCCCGACGGCTATGCCCTGTGGCGCAGGCAGGTACAGGAGAGCATAGCACAGCTCGGTACCCCGATGCGGTATAGCCAAACGGCCTCGATGACCTACACCCTACCCACGCAGATGATAGCTCCGCTAAGGTTTGTACAGGCAGGCCTGCGGTATAGCAGTACCTACCTTTGGGAGCGAGGGAGCCAGGTGCAGAGCCGACAGCTCCCCCATACCATCTCCAACCAGCTCACCCTAGAGGGCAATATGACCCTCAAGCTCTCGATGCTCCTGGGCAAGAAGGCGATCGTGCGTGACCTGGGGCTCTCCTACCGCAGGATGGAGACGACACACCTGCCGGGCTTCTTGCCGACCATCGGGGCAGCCTTAGGGCAAGGGTCCTCGAGCGGAGTGATGGCCCCGGGGGTGGGCTTCTCGCTCGGCTTGTCGGGAGAGCGCTTCATCGACCGAGCAGCCGAGCGCGGTTGGCTTACCTCTGAGGGCGACTATGTACAGCCCGGTGTCTATACCCAATCGGCGCATGTAGACCTCAAGGCCTCCTTGCATCCTTTGCCCCACCTTACCCTCCAGCTGGTCTCTACCTACCACCATAGCGAGCGCACAGAGGTGCGGTATATGCACGCTGGGCGTCCTCGGCTCTCGGGGGGTAGCTTGATGATGACGACCATTGGCCTGCGGGGGATGTTTGCCTCTCAGCAGGCCGAGACCGGGTATGCCGACCGCCAGTTTGAGCGCCTGAGAGCCGCCAGGGCGGAGATTTACCAAGAGAACTCGTCCAGCCTACTAGGGCATAGCTATCCGCGCTCGGGCTTCCTCTCCGAGACCTCGTGGGCAGGAGCGCCCATAGAGGCCGGGCACCTGTCGGGGCTCAATAGCCCGAGCGTCCTTGTGCCCGCCTTTAGAAGTACCTATACGCTCTCTGGTGGGCGTAGTGGGGCACGCTCGCAGATCTTGCCCCAGGTGCTCAGTATGCTACCCAACTGGACGCTGACGTATAGCGGTCTGTCCCATATCGAGGGTGTCCAACGGCTCTTTCGCTCTGTCGTTGTGCGCCATGCCTATCGGGGCATCTATCGTATCGACCGCTATACCTCTTTGCCTGCCTGGGTGCCCCTGGTGGAGGGGGCGTCGCTAGGCGTAGTGCCGAGTGAAGTCTCGGGTATGGTTACGCCTCGCCTCAGCCTGCCGTGGGACATCGCCACCATCAGCGTCCAGGAGAGCTTCTTCCCGCTAGTGGGCGTAGACCTCACTCTGCGCAATGGTATGACGCTCACCACCCAGTGGCGCAAGCATAGGGCGCTGACGCTCTCGGTCAGCCAGGCGCGTCTGATTGAGACCCTGAGCAACGAGATCAACCTAGGCTGGAGCTATCGAATAGCTAGCCTCAAAGCGCTCTTCTCTCCCAGCGCGCGCCGTCGGGCTCAGCAGGCGAG
>JBGYQR010000152.1:0-2885 GCA_041839075.1 Porphyromonas sp. | reverse complement strand
CCAACCTCCGTCGCGACGATGAGGCGTTCGCTGCCTTCAAGAGCCAGGTACATGCTGTGCGCAAGATGCAGATGACCAATCCTATGGCTTCGCTTGGCGACAGCATCCAAAAGGTGCTCTACGCCAACAACCCCTACCACGTGAGCATCCTAGGGCTCAGCGATCAGGACATCGACAACATCGACTACGCTCGTGCCCTAGAGATCCACCGCGAGCGCTTTAGCGATGCTAGTGGCTTCCAGTTCTTCTTCGTGGGCAACATTGACCCAGCTCAGCTTCGTCCTCTCGTAGAGACGTATATCGCCTCTCTACCTGCCAACAAGAAGAGCAAGCACGTGCGCCCCACCGACAAGCTCCCACGTCTGCGTACCGCGCCCTACACCAACCACTACACCAAGAAGATGGAGACCCCTGCGGCCTTTGTCTCTGCTACGTGGGCGGGCGAACTGCCCGTTAGCCAGCGCTCTCGCCTGGCGATGTCTATCCTCTCCGAGGTGCTAGACCAGGTGTACACCGAGACGCTGCGCGAGGAAGAGGGTGGTACCTATGGAGCTAGCACCAGGGCCAGCATCAGCTATTATCCACAAAACGAAGCGCGTCTAGGCGTTGCATTCCGTACCGACCCCGACAAGGCCTTCAAGCTCAAGGACGTGGTACGTCGCGACATCGACAACATCCTCAAGAACGGCATCCCAACGGACAAGTTTGACAAGGTAGTGGCCAACTTCGAGAAGGACTACACCGAAGGCCTCAAGCAAAACGGCTACTGGATGGGCGTGGTGAGCACCTACTATACCGAGAATGGTCGCGACCTATACAGCGACTATCTCAAGACCCTCAAGGCCATCACGCCTGCTGAGGTACAGGATCTGCTCCGCAAGCTCATCGAGCAAAACCGCTACCTCGAGCTAGTCCTCTCGCCTGAGAAGTAGGCCTCTCGGCCTCTCTCGCCCCAGATCTTCGCTCCAGGCGGACTATGTCCCTACTCTTAGAGAGGGGGGCATGGTCCGCCTGGGCGTTTGTCCAGGCTCCTACTCGTATGCCTTTGGGCGAACTTCTCCCCCCTGGCTATTCTTTTAGGCGGGGGCATTGCCCGTCTATGGCTAGCGCCCTAGGCGTGCCTGGAGAGGAGGGGAGAGGGTAATCTAGAGGGGCGCAAGGGCATCATATCCCCATGACGATACGCTGAAACTCATCGGGCGAGCCCAGCTGATCGACCAGGAAGATCACATGCCCGGGCGAGAGCCTACGCATCGATCGGCGGAAGCCTCGGAGCTCTAGCCCCTCGATGAGCATCGTGTCTTGCAGGATGAGCCGTCGGAGCTTACGGCTGGCTGAGGTGGGCGTGCAGTGCGGGTAGTAGAGAGAGGCGAGCTCTTTGAAGCCGTAGAAACGAAACTCAATGTTGGGCCTCTGCTCGGGAACGCCGTAGTCCGAGGCCGGAGCCGATGTGTCTCTCGTCTGCGTAGTAGCAAATCGTCGCAGTGTCATAGTAAAAATCCTAATAGTAAGTAAAATATCGATTGTCTATTCATATATCCATCGCCCCTGCCTAGCCATTGCTTGAGACAGCGCTAGGGACGAGGTGCGCGGGAGGGGCGGTGTGTGAGCCAGCCCATCTCCCCCACCCTGCTGGATGGTACCCAGCGGGTGGTCGCTAGGGCAAATATACAGCCTCTACTTGTCTTGTGCAACCTCCTCGAGGCGCCCTACCGTACGTCTGAGGCGAACGCCATAGAGGGCTCCGGCACAGGTCATAATCTCCCCAAAGGCGATGAGCACACTGCTGTCGATAATCCCTTTGGGGGCGACCCAAAAGCCCATGAAAAGCAAGGCAATCCCCGAGAGGCTCAGCAAGGCAGCCATCCCGTAGTGGAGGGCCAATCTAATGCGTCTCATAGGCTACCTTGGGGCTAGAGGCCTCGAGGCTAGGGCTAGGAGCACTAGGCTCGAGCGAGGGCTGAGGCACGGGTGGGGTGAGGACGCTGTATTCGCTCAGAGCATCAAACGAGGGGCATTGCTTGAGCCACTCCTCTGGCTCGACCAGGCCGTCGCCATCGAGGTCGGGGCTTAGGTCTCGGTGCCCGACGATACGCGCCTGTGGGGCATAGAGACAGAGGCGTCTGAGCAGGCGCAGTAGGGCGCTCCGTTGCTCGGGGGTGCGGGTGTCGGCGGGTCGCCCCTCGGGGTCGAGCCCACCCTCGTAGCAGACGCCGATGCTGGAGCGGTTGTACCCCAGGGTATGGGCGCCAGGCGTGGCGATAGAGCGCATACCGATGATACGCCCGGTGCGGCGGATGTAGTAGTGGTAGCCCGCGCTCTTGAAGCCACGCTTGCGGTGGTCGCGCTCCAGGAGAATGGGCGGATAGAGCTGGTCGCTTCGGGTGGCCGAGCAATGGACGACGATGTAGCGGATGTCTTGTGGTCGCATAAATACAATAGATATAGTGGGTTATGATACAATGGTGAGCTGTGCACAAGCGCCCTTTAGGCAAGGGGCGCCTTGGGCTGTTGCTCTAAGGGCTTACGGCTATGGATCCCCCTCCCCCGCTCCTCCCCTACCCTACTATACGGGAGCCGAGGAGGGGTGGGAGCCTTGCCGAGAGGATTTGGTGCAAAGATATATGTGCCCCTCGGGGCAGTGGTCACTTAGTGGTCGTTAGCTGGGCGCCTGTCTTGAGGGGCTCGCCTTGGGGGGCTCTCCCTCCCTCGTCATCGTCCTGGAGGTCGCGCATAAAGCAATTTTGCCTGGCCTCGTACAAGGCGCTCCTTGGGGGCGTCTTGCAAGAGACCAGGCAACGGGGGTGCCCTCGGTGGGGATAGAGTTAGAGCCCTGAGACGCTCTAGGCTAAGGCGCCTGAGCGCTCTAGGTTAGAGCCCCGATT
>JBGYQR010000151.1:0-7175 GCA_041839075.1 Porphyromonas sp. | reverse complement strand
TGAAGCTGTACTGGGTCGCGTAGCGCGTGCGACGCTTGCCCGCCTTGGTACGATATGTGCCCTGGCGCACACGCTTCTTGAGGTACGACAAGGGCGGTGTCGTGAAGATGATGAGGGGTTCGCCCTCAAGCTCACCATCTACATAGGCCAAAAACTGCTCTATATTGGTACGCATCACCTGGGGCAAAAAACGAGTGGTATAGGAGTCGTTGGTGCCCAGCGAGACGATGATGAGGTCTGGGGCAAACGTCTTGAGACGCTCCATCTTCTTGCTCGTCAGGATGCTGGCAAAGGTTGCCCCTGGTACACCGATACGCTCAAGCTGGCAGTGTGGATACAGAGACCTAAGAGCCTGCTCGATGGGGCGTGTCATGAAGCCTCCACTGAGGTGGCTATCGCCTACATGCAGGATGCGCACCTCATTGCCCAGGGCCATACGAGCTCTGAGCTGAGCGCCATACGCCCGAGGGATATAGCCCTCTTGTTCTTCGCCCCCTGCCCGCAACGATGTTGGTAGGCCTAGAAGCACAAGTAGGAGGAGGATATAGGAGAGGGGCCGTGCCCTCGTCGGTCTATCTAATCTCATCATAGTATGCTTTCTCTAACAATAGGGCTCCTCTCAACTGCTCGGCTATCTTGCGTCCTCCGCGGTGCGTGATGTGCGTATAGTCTTTGGCTGCCCAGCCTAGCTCGACCATGCGCGCCATACCTCCAAGATGCTCCATCGCCTCGAGGGTACTCCAAAAGGTAATGCCGAGACTTCTGGCGAGCTGACGTTGCGCACTATGCAATCGAGAGATACCAGCCATACGCTCCCAGCCCGAGGCTGAGCGCTGAGATCTATCCGATACGCCCATCAGCATGATTGAGGCCTCGGGATAGAGCCCTCTAAGACGCAGGATCAAGCGTTGCATCTGACGAATATAGGACAGGTAGCTCTGTTGCTCCTGGCTAGCGACATTGAGCCCATACTGCAAGATAATGAGGTCGTAGGGACGTACCTGGGCAAAAGCCCTAGCAGTATCATCCTCTACGCTAAGCAGGAGCACCCCCGAGTTGCCTCGTAGCGAGAGGTTATCGACCACTACTCCCTCGGCATCTTCTAGGGCACAGCCATAGAGTACTAGGCTATCGCGATGTCCCTCAGGAAAGCGACACTCCATACGCCCCTGCCCGAGGGTCTCGATACCAAGAGCGCTGATAGCCCCCGGTGTACTAGCTGGCAATAGCACCTGGGCAAAGTCGCCCTCTCCCAGCTTGATCTCTACCGGTGTCGGAGCTCCCGCCTTGTACAAGATAGACGCTCCGCCCAGCGAAGTAGAGCCTCCAGGAGTTTCGTAGCGTACCCAAGCTCCCTGGTGTGGCTGGTATATATGTCCCGTAAAGGGGATGCCTCGTCTGCGCTTGCCCAGCAGGGAGAGATCCTGCCAGTGGCCAAACTGGTGCTTGATGCTTCGACGAAAACCTGCTGTCTCAGAGGTGATGGGCATCCAACCAATACCACGTCCGCCCCACTGCCTTTGCAGATACTCTCTGAGTGCATCCGTCATAATATCACCCTCAATAAAAGAGTCTCCCAAGACAGCAATACGCGTGGGCCTTCCTTTATTTGTCCCCGCGGCTAGAGCGTCATAGAAATGCTTCAGCCCAAGGCGCGTCGGATGGTAGTCCTCGATGAGCGCCACCGAGGTTGTATCGCCTTGCTCGGCATGCTCAGATCTCAATCGCTCATAGGCCTGGTTGCGACGAGCGCTCTCGGCCTCCTGAGCAAGACTGTCGAGTGCTGTCGAGGAGTCTGATGTATGGGCTACGGGGAGCGAGTCAAGTCCCTCAAGAGCTAGTGCCTCTTCGTCCAAAAGATCTAGAGAGAGGTCTTCGTCCTGAGACTGAGGCGAAGACCTTAGTTCGCTCAAGAGGTCTACGGGCTTTAGGTGCCAGCTTCCTATCCGCTCAGGTAGATACGACAGGGCACAGAGCAATAGGGTTGTTAGGATCAGCAACAACCAAAAGCGCGCTATATGATTTTTTTCTTGGGACATAGATGAGTAGACAAGCCTAGAGCTAGGAGCTTAGAGTGGGACGTATATAAGCTACTGGTGGCAGGCCATATAAGCATTGTAGTATTGAGGTTGTCCCGTTACCTCCTCCCCTATCCAGTCAGGTAGGACGTAGTCCTCCTCTACGGAGGCAACCTCTATCTCGGCAAGTACTAGTCCAGCATGACGACCAGCAAAGACATCTACCTCCCACGTATGCCCCTGGTAGGGTACGAGGTAGCGATCCTTGACAATCGTGCGGTCTGAGCAGAGGGCCATCAAGGCCTGAGCATCAGAGAGCGGGATCGGGTATTCGTACTCCTGCCGCATCAGCCCCGACGGGTCGCTAGGCCCTTTGATGGTCATGAATGCCTCCTCGTCTCTGATGCGCACCCGCACCGTAGGACGCAGAGAGAGGTAGCCCTGCTCGATGTGATAGATACGCGTTGCCTCGGAGCGAAACGCCTCACTGAGCACCAGGTACTTATGCTCTATTTCCATAGGGGGATCATGAGAGAGGGGTTAGTGCGGCCTCTTCTTGGAGCCTTTGGTATTGCCTACGATGACGAGCGTTGCTCCATGGCCATACTCGACAAAAGAAGCATCTTGGCTATGGCAGTGAGGATAGCGACGAGACAGCTCACGCATAATCTCTGTACGCAGTACTCCCCCACCCTTGCCATGGATAAAGATAAGCCGACTACCCGTCTTGGAGGCATAGCGCTGCATCACCTCGTTGAACTTACCCATCTGGTACCTCAGCATATCTAGAGGGCTCATACCCGAGGTATCATCAAGCCAATGCTCGAGGTGTAGGTCCGTTACCACGGGCTCCTCGGGACGTGAGGAGGTAGCTGAGCGCGAGGCTTGGGGACGCCCCATTGGATTAGGCTCAGAGGGGCCAGAGGATTGGAGCGCCTCTCGTACGTCCCCGCTCGTGATGGAGGGCGTAGACCCAGCGACAACACCAGCCCTCACTACATCCACGACCAAAGCTCTATCGGCAAAGTAATCGTTGTCCACAAAGCTATTGAGGCGTAGCAGTCGGCGCGTATCCAGTCGAAGCTCAGCCGAATATGTTCCCTTGTATATCCCTGGGTTCTCAGCTATGGCGATCAGCTGTACGTTGATATGCTCTAGCTGGCTGATTTCCGAGGGAGCAATCTCCTCTAGAAGTAGATCCTTCTCAGGGAGCAATAGGCCGTGACCACGCAGTTCCCAATGCGTCCCTACCCGAAGGCTGTACACGTAGTAGAGGGTGTACTTGCTATCATTGACTAGATAGACTTCGTAGGGTGTATGCCCAATGCGTAGCTCGTCCACAGGCAGTATAGCCAGCACTACATCGACCTCGCCCGAGGCAGGGACGAAGGTATGTGGCTCTCGCACCTTAGGCTCTTGGGAGGTGGTCTCAGTGGCAGAGGGGCGCTCGGTAGATCGTCCCCTAAGCTCTTGAGCTATGGCTTGCTTGAGCTCCTGGGTAACAGCCTTGGTTGGTTCGGTTGTAGCAACATCAGGCTTAGCCTCCTGGGAGCGCTTGAGTGTCGGGGGCTTATAAGCAGGCACGAAGGTATCCCCATCATCTACGACGACACACTCCGATAGAGGAGTAGGCATCTCGAAGCCGTCGGGATCTTCGACCCAAGCGGTATCCTTAGTAATACGTGATACACGTCCTCCGCCCACAGCATTGAGGAATCGCACCAGGCATCCCACCCGTAGGTCTCGCTGGCTCATAGTCGTTAGCTATTGGCTTGAATGAGAAACTCCGCATTGTCGTTGGTCTGCTCGATGAGACGCTTGATCGTCTCCATCGCCTCCACTGGGTGCATCTCCGTTAGGAGCTTACGGATATTCCACATACGAGCCGTACGCGTGGGCTCCTGCAAGAGGTCATCGCGACGTGTACTGCTGGCCACGAGATTGACAGCAGGATAGATGCGCTTGTTGGCAAGCATCCTATCTAGCTGGAGCTCCATATTGCCCGTGCCCTTAAACTCCTCAAAGATCACATCATCCATCTTGGAGCCAGTCTCTTGGAGGGCTGTGGCCAAGATCGTAAGGCTTCCACCACCCTGTATATTGCGCGCTGCACCGAAGAAACGCTTGGGCTTCTGCAAGGCATTGGCATCAACGCCACCCGAGAGCACCTTACCCGAAGCGGGCTGTACGGTATTGTAGGCACGAGCAAGGCGTGTGATAGAGTCGAGCAAGATCACCACGTCGTGGCCGCTCTCTACCATACGCTTGGCCTTGTTGAGCACAATCTCGGCGATACGTACGTGACGCTCTGCTGGTTCGTCAAAGGTAGAGGCGATGACCTCTGCACGTACACTGCTGGCCATATCTGTAACTTCCTCGGGGCGCTCGTCGATGAGCAGGATGATCATATACACCTCGGGGTGACGATCTGCTATGGCATTGGCAATACTCTTGAGTAGCATCGTCTTACCCGTCTTGGGCTGAGCGACGATGAGACCACGCTGCCCCTTGCCGATGGGAGAGAATAGATCAACGATGCGCATAGCTGTCTTGGCTCCTGGCGTAGGCAAATGGGCATTCTCGAGATCAAACTTCTCCTCGGGGAATATCGGTACGAGGTGATCAAAGGGGATGCGGTCCCTCATCTCCTCGGGGCTACGGCCATTGACCTGAAGTACAGAGACCATAGGGAAATATTTCTCGCCATCATAGGGAGGACGTATCATGCACTTCACTAGGTCTCCAGGGCGCAGACTATGTTGCTTGATCTGAAGCGGAGACAGATAGACGTCATCGGGAGAGGGAAGATAGTTGTAGTCGGCCGAGCGCAAGAAGCCATAGCCATCGCTCATCACCTCCAGCACACCAACAGCCTCCAGGATACCACCAAACTCTATGGTGATCTGACCGGAGGGGGCAGATGCAGAGGTGCTAGTAGGCTCCTTGTCGCTCGGGCCCTTTGCTCGCTCGGGACGTACTACGCCCTTGTTGGGAGCGGTTGCGCGAGAGGCTTGATCATCTTGCTTGCTAGATGGGGCGACAGAGGTGGGATTTTTGGGCTCGGATTTGCTCGTCTGCGGCGTTGTCAGAGCAGGCATGACCTGGTCAAGGACAGAATTGGCGTTCTTGTGCTTGAAGACCATCTTGGTAGCTCCGATCTTGGGTGCCTCCTCTGAGGGAGTTTGCTCTAGGGGGCGCTCTACCATTACTTCGGATCTAGTAGCCTTCGAGGGCTCTACTCGCTCAAGACGAGGCGAGACCTCTGCTAGAGGGCTCTCCCCGCGCACATGCTCTCCTTCGCGAGATGGCTTGGCCGAGGTCTCCACAGCAGTGCTCTCTGCCGCTGGCGTCTGAGGGGCAGGGCGATTGGTCTTGGGGGCTTCGATTTCTTGGAAGAGGTCTATACCCTCGGCTTGTGTTCGGGCAACCTTCTCAACCGCATCGAGAGCCAGCTGACGAGCATTATCGTCGGAGGACTTGCGGGGACGCCCAGGGCGACGTTTGGGTTCGTCTGCTTCCTGCACTGGAGCAGTCGTCTCCTGCTCACTCTCGCTGATGGTGGCGCTCTCTAATGCCTCTTCTTGCACGGCCTTGCGCGGTCTGCCTCTCTTGCGTGCGGCAGGGCGAGGCGCCTCCTCAGAGGCGATCTGAGAGACCAGGTGGGCTTGGCTGTCTATAATGGCAAAAATGAGGTCTTCTGAGTTTTGATTGGGCGAAGTTGCTATGCCCAGCGTGCTGGCAATCTGGAGTAGCTCCTTAGTACTCTTGTTGCGCAGCTCTGTGATGTGATAACTCTGCATCGTGTGATATGTGTCGAATGTTGTCTGCCAGCATCATAAACACTCAGGGAGGTCTCGATGTGGCCAATCGTTGTTGTTTTGCTCTGCGTGAATATTCCCCACCAGCGTCCCTACCCTTACAAGCTCAATAGGCATTGCCTACACAAGAGCGAGGTAGAGGTACATTCTCCTAATGCTCCCCTCTAGAGGGGTGTCCCATCGCGTTACGAAGTCGTGGAGCGACCCAACGCCCAGGGAAAAAGGGGAATAATTGTGAGGGGCATAACACGTTGCTCTGCATGCTGTTGTAGAGCTCTGTCTTACGTAATCTTGCGAATTGTGATTTATATAACCTTATATTGTTGGTTATCCTCCAATCGGAGGCAAAGGTAATCATTCTATCCATAATAACCACTTACCCAGGGCTACCATCAGGGTTACCGCATCAAAATGTAACTCCTTGACAATCAATGAGCGTTTCATCCCCAATAACAGAGATTGAGAGAGATGCCTACGGAGATATATCTTGATAATCAGCACCTTAAGAGGATTGCGAAATTTTGATGCGGTAGCCCTGCTCGTTCTATCTATATATCAACGCGCTACTATCAAGAGAATAACATTCGGAAGCTCTATACAATCGAGCTGGCCAATAGCTTTGGGGCGAGCGGATATGCCGTATGGCTCTACTACCATCACTCTCATCTCCCACGAATATCACTAATGCCACAACTCCTCTCTAGGCGACTAGTTACCTAACGAGGCTACAATAGTGTCTCCACCCCCGAAGACACCCCTTGCTCTGATAGGAGAACACTACCCCACCAGGCGAGGCGTCCTCTCCCCATTACCCAAGATGGGCAAGGTTAAGCAGATCCGCAGTCTAGCGCCTACTTGACGGAAGGTTGTAGCGGCTTGGTGCCCCCAAAGCTAGCCTGAGGGGGAGACGTAGCTTGCCCCCGAGCGGCATGAGTGATTTCGCTCGGGGGCAAGGCTGGCCACATGAGGCCATAGGAGAACGGGGGAATAGAACGGCAGGAGTAAATCCCCAAAGGCGGAGCAACGCTCCAAAGGTGTGTGCGAATATCCTAGGCGCTAGAAGCGGCCGCCAGAGCTATCTGACGAACTAGAACCCTCTGACGAGCCCGAGCCACTTGGAGGCGTAGGGCTAGACGATGAGCCCGAGCCACTAGAGTCCCCAGACCCAGACGACGAACCGCCACCCAAACCCGAAGCTAGCGACGACGAACCGCCGTCCTTGACCAGGGCAAACGCAATCAGCTCGGGAGCAATGAGCGTCACCTGCTTCGACCCCAGAGTACGGCTCACCTGAGACTCCGGCGTGAAAAGCACACTGAGGTGGTTAAACTGCTTGGCC
>JBGYQR010000150.1:0-9402 GCA_041839075.1 Porphyromonas sp. | reverse complement strand
TTGACCCTCTCCGACCAGCAAACAGCTTAATGAGCTGACTCATCTTCGTGATTGCGACGTATCCAAGAAGAAGATAATATTCTGGTTTATAGACGATTGGTACTTTTGGAGTATATCTCCTTACGTCGAATTCGCGTTAACCTAGAGCCCTGTGGAGGTTGTGTTTAGAGGGGAGAGGTCTGGTATCCGCCTCCCCACCTTCGCCCCCTATCCTCCTGGTCCTACGGCACGGAGCGGATAGGGGGCGAAGACATAATATAACGGAGGAGCCGGGGCGTCTCTAGCCAAGCCTCCCCCCTCCAAGAGGCGGAGACTCTGCCCCTTCCCCACAGCCCCCAGGCACAAGGAGGTAAGCATCTTATTGCAGGCAAGGATATTATTTGTACCTTTGCACCGCGAAAAGTATCGTATGTACAGATGCGCATAGTGCAGCTGGTGTCTGCCCGAGGGCTCGGTGTCCAACAATTAAGTGCGAGCTCTCTGAGGGAGGCCAGCTGATGTGCGCTTCGTCTATCTAAATTATTACAAGCAAGTTACAAGACAAGAAATGGACACTTTAAGTTTCAAGACCGTTTCTGCAAACAAGGCAACTGTCCGTAAGGAGTGGGTTGTAGTTGATGCCGAAGGGCAGTCTCTTGGTCGCCTCTGCGCCAAGGTGGCTAAGCTCCTACGTGGCAAGTACAAGCCCAACTTCACGCCACACGTAGACTGTGGCGACAACGTGATTGTCATCAATGCAGACAAGGTAGTCCTCACTGGTAAGAAGTGGGACGATCGTGTTTACCTCAAGTTCTCTGGCTACCCCGGTGGTCAGCGTGCCTTCAGCCCACGTCAATTGCAGCTCAAGCCCAACGGCAGCCAGCGCCTATTGCTCAAGGTAGTGAAGGGTATGCTTCCCAAGAACCGCCTCGGAGATCAGCTGCTCAAGAACCTTCGCGTGTTTGAAGGTCCCGAGCACAACCTCCAGGCTCAGCAGCCCAAGATTGTAGATATCAACACGCTTAAGTAAGAAGACAAGTAATGGAACTCATCAATGCTATTGGTCGTCGCAAGGCCGCAGTAGCCCGCGTGTATGTACAGCTTGGCTCTGGTAAGATCACCATCAACAAGCGCGACATCGCTACCTACTTCCCCTCGTCTATCCTCCAGTACATCGTGCGTCAGCCCCTGGCTAAGCTCGATGCCGTAGAGAAGTACGACATCAAGATCAACCTCAAGGGAGGTGGCTTCAAGGGGCAGAGCGAAGCCGCTCGTCTGGCTATCGCCCGCGCACTAGTGAAGATCAACCCAGAGGACAAGGCAGCCCTACGTAGCGAAGGCTTCATGACTCGCGACTCTCGCGTCGTAGAGCGTAAGAAGCCCGGTCAGCCCAAGGCTCGCAAGCGCTTCCAGTTCAGCAAGCGTTAATGATCGTCCTACCCTTTGGGGACGATTGTTACTCGCGTTTAGTATCAAAATCGAGCGGATTGGCCTCCGCCCTACAAGGAGGCTACTACCGAGCGATTGCAAGTATTGCAACAATACACAGAACGTAAACGAAACAATATCAATATGTCAAGACTTAGTTTTGAACAACTCCTCGAGACGGGTGCGCACTTCGGCCACCTGACTCGCAAGTGGAACCCCGCCATGGCTCCCTACATCTTCATGGAGCGCAATGGCATCCACATCATCGACCTTCACAAGACAGTTGTCAAGGTAGACGAAGCGGCAGAGATCGCCAAGGCCATGGCCAAGGGTGGCAAGACCATCCTATTCGTGGCTACCAAGAAGCAACTCAAGGCTTCTGTGAGCGAGCTCGCCAAGAGCGTCGGCATGCCTTACGTAACGGAGCGCTGGCCAGGTGGTATGCTTACCAACTTCCCAACAATCCGCAAGGCCGTCAAGAAGATGGACCTCATCGACAAGATGACTGCCGATGGTACATTCGACAATCTCTCCAAGCGTGAGAAGCTCCAGATTACCCGCCAGCGTGCGAAGCTAGAGACGACCCTTGGCTCTATCGCCAAGATGAACCGTCTACCAGCCGCCCTCTTCGTTGTAGACGTAATGAAGGAGCACATCGCAGTAGCAGAAGCTACGCGCTTGGGCATCCCCGTGTTTGCTATTGTGGACACCAATAGCAACCCTAGCGATGTAGACTACGTTATCCCAGCCAACGATGACTCTTCGGAAGCCGTAGAGCTCATCATCTCAGCTGTATGCTCGGCCGTTGCAGAAGGCCTACAAGAGCGTAAGGCCGAGGGCAAGGGCGAAGCCACCGAAAGCGAAGAAGCACCTCGCCGCATCGAGCGTCGTCGTCGCGACTCTGGTGAGCGTCGCGAACGTCGTCGTCGCGAAGACGCTACTTCTGTAGAGGGGGAAGAGTAATTCATTTAATCTCAGAAATAAGCTAACTAACATAATGGCTGTATCAATCCAAGACATCGCCAAGCTCCGTAAGCTCACGGGAGCAGGTATGATGGACGTCAAGAAGGCTCTCGAAGAGGCTGGTGGCGACCACGACAAGGCGATAGAGCTTATCCGCAAGCGTGGTCAGGCTATCGCCGCTAAGCGTAGCGACCGCGAGACCGAGGAAGGGTGCGTACTGGCTGCTCACGATGGCGACTTCGCCGTAGTGGTAGGCCTCAAGTGCGAAACGGACTTCGTAGCAATCAACGCTGACTTCGTAGACCTCACTAAGCAGGTACTCGCTGTGGCGCTAGCCAACCGTGGCGCTAGCCGCGACGAGATCCTAGCCACCAACATCGACGGCCGTACCGTAGCTGAGCTCATCACCGAGCGCAGTGGTGTAACGGGCGAGAAGATGGAGCTGGGCATCTACGAGTTTGTCAAGGGTGCTGCTACCATCTCCTACGTACACCCAGGCAACAAGATCGCTAGCATCGTAGCCTTCAACGAGACCCTCGACCTACAAGTAGCCAAGGACGTTGCCATGCAGATCGCTGCTATGAACCCCGTGGCTATCACCGAGGCCGAAGTACCCGAAGAGATCAAGGAGCGCGAGCTCAACATTGCCCGCGAGAAGGCTCGCGAGGCTGGTAAGCCCGAAAACCTCGTGGATCACATTGCTCAGGGCGCTCTCAAGAAGTACTACAAGGAGAATACGCTTCTCGACCAGGAGTTCTTCAAGGACAGCAAGCTGACGGTGTCTCAGTACCTCCAGAGCGCCAGCAAGACGCTCACGGCTACTGCTTTCTATCGTGCTAGCCTCGTGGCAGAATAATCCACTCTCTAACGCAACGTAAGACAATGAAAAAAGGTATTCACCCCGAGAACTACCGCCCAGTAGTTTTCAAGGATATGTCCAACGATGAGATCTTCATCACGCGCTCAACGATGGCTGCCAAGGAGACGATCGAGATAGACGGCGTAGAGTATCCCCTGATCAAGGTGGAAATCTCTAGCAGCTCTCACCCCTTCTTCACTGGTAAGGCTAAGCTCGTAGACACGGCTGGACGTATCGACAAGTTCCTCAGCCGCTACGGCAAGATCAGCAAGTAGGCTGCCCCCTATACACGCTCACTCATCTCCCCCCATATGGGGTACCTCTCCCTCGCTGGAGCGGGCATCTAATCTAGGGGAGAGAGGCGTGAGACCAATACGCTAGGCGAGACTAGGCATCATCCCTCAGATGAGCGTAGTCTCGCCTAGCGAACGTTATCGCCCCAAGGAAAACTGGGGGTACATATATTAGCGGAGAGGGAGATGGGAAAGTGAACGTAAATTCATACTTTTGTATACGGAATTGCTCGTAGGCTTATACGCAGAGCCTATGGACAACATAATTTATATGACAGAAATGACGAAAATCAAGGCAGCCATCGTTGGATATGGCAACATCGGTAGATATACATTGGAAGCTCTAGAGGCAGCTCCCGACTTCGAGATAGCAGGTATTGTACGTCGCAACCCCAGCGACATTCCCCACGAGCTCAAGCCCTATCGCGTCGTGGGAGACATTAGCGAGCTCGGAGATGTAGACGTAGCCATCCTCTGCACGCCTACGCGCCAGGTAGAGGCCACAGCCCTTGAGATCCTACGAAAGGGTATCAACACGGTCGATAGCTTTGATATTCATGGAGGTATCGTGCCCCTGCGCCGCTCACTGGGAGAGGCCGCTCGCGCCTCTGGAGCCGTGGCCATCATCGCCGCAGGCTGGGACCCAGGTAGCGACTCTGTCGTGCGCACCCTGATGGAGGCCATCGCCCCCAAGGGGATTACCTACACCAACTTTGGCCCCGGCATGAGCATGGGGCATACGGTGGCTGTCAAGGCTATCGCGGGTGTACATCGCGCCCTCTCGATGACCATCCCCACAGGCACAGGCATTCACCGCCGTATGGTATATATCGAGCTGGAGGAGGGCTACTCAGCCGAAGAGGTTAGCGCTGCGATCAAAGCCGACGACTATTTCGCTCACGACGAGACGCATGTTACGGTCGTAGACAACGTGGACGCTCTCATCGACATGGGGCACGGAGTACAGATGGTGCGCAAGGGCGTGTCGGGCAAGACACAAAACCAGCTTCTGGAGTTTAATATGAAGATCAACAACCCAGCCCTAACGGCACAGATCCTCGTAGCCTCGGCTCGTGCTGCCGAGCGTCAAGGAGCGGGTTGCTACACAATGCAGGAGATACCCATCATCGACCTCTTGCCCGGGGATCGAGAGTATTGGATCTCGAGGTTATGCTAAAACGATTATGCTAAACGCCATCACGTGGGATCTTGACCCGACGATATTCGAGATATTCGGCAGAGACATTCGCTGGTACGCCCTTTTCTTCGGAGGGGGGCTACTAGTGCTCGGCCCAATGATCGCCGAGCGCATGTGGAAACACGAACGTCTCAATCCCGATTGGCTCAACTCCCTCTATATATACGTCGTCTTGGCTACCATCATCGGAGCAAGGCTGGGACACGTACTCTTCTACGACCCTGGCTACTACCTGGCCAACCCACACAAGATACTCTACACCTGGGAGGGCGGATTGGCCAGCCATGGAGGCACCCTAGGGATTATCATCGCCCTGTGGCTATACTCTAGGCGCGTTACCAAGCGAAGCATACTCTTTGCCCTAGACCGCATCGCGGTGCCCACAGGCCTTGTGGCAGCAATGATCCGCCTCGGCAACTTGGCCAATAGCGAGGTCTTTGGTAAACCCACAGATCAGCCCTGGGGCTTTCGGTTTGTCCGCTCCCAGGAGTACTGGACACTCGTCCCAGATGGTAGCATGGGTTGTCATCCAACCCAGCTCTACGAAGCCACAGCTTATCTCCTGCTCTTTGCCCTATCGATGTGGATGTATTGGAGGAGGGATATGGCACGTCGCTACGAGGGACTAATCTTCGGAGTATTCATCACCGGTGTCTTCGGCTTCCGATACCTGGTCGAGAGCATCAAAAACGTCCAAGAGCCCTGGGAGCTGGATATGATCGCCTCCTATGGCCTCAATATGGGACAGCTACTGAGCATCCCCTTCATCCTCGTAGGTATATGGCTCTCGTGGCGAGCCCTTCGTCATCCACTCACGCCCAGCGTAGAGACTCAGAAAAAGAGTAAATAAAAATCACTTTCATATAGAATAAATATCTATGTACAAAGTTCCTCAGGTAACCAATGGCGTGTACTACGTCGGTGTGAACGACCGTACCAAGCACCTCTTCGAAAATCTCTGGGCTCTGCCTAACGGAGTATCGTACAACTCCTACCTCATCGACGATGAGCAAACCGTCCTCATCGATACGGTAGATGTATGCTACTCGGATATGCTGTTTCACAAGATCGAGAGCATCCTCGGCGACCGCCCTCTCGACTACCTCATCGTCAATCACATGGAGCCCGACCATGGTGGCTCTATCGGACTGCTCCGCCATCGCTATCCCAACCTCAAGATCATCGGCAACAAGAAGACCTTTGATATGCTCAAGGGCTTCCATGGTATCAGCGAGGGGCTGATGGAGGTCAAGGCAGGCGATGCCCTGCGTATCGGCAAGCACGAGTTCAGCTTCATGCTAGCCCCTATGGTGCACTGGCCAGAGGTAATGTTTACCTACGAGCAGACCAAGAAGATCCTTTTCTCGGCGGATGCCTTCGGCACCTTTGGCGCTCTAGACGGACATCTCTTTGATTACCAGGGCGATCTCAGCGCCTACCTTGAGGACATGCACCGCTATTACAGCTGTATCGTGGGCAAGTATGGTAGCTTTGTACAAAAGGCGCTCAAGAGCGTTGCCGACCAAGGGCTAGAGATCGAGTTTGTCTGCCCTACCCACGGGGTTGTATGGACGCAGAAGCATTTCGCCGAGGCTCTAGCTATCTACGACAAGCTGAGTCGCTACGAGGGAGAGGACGGCGTCGTGGTGCTCTATGGCTCGATGTATGGCAACACCGAGCAGCTGGCTGACATCATTGCCCAAGGGCTATCAGCTGGAGGTGTGCGTCGCATCATCTGCCACAATGTAAGCAAGAGCGACCCCTCTCAAATCCTCTGTGATGTATTCCGATACAAGGCGCTCGTCATCGGTAGCCCCACCTATTGTGGCTCTATCTTCTCGCCGATCGAAAACATTCTCAACCTCATCCGTCTGCGCGACCTCAAGGATCGCCTCTACGCTACCTTTGGCTCTTACACTTGGGCCCCCGCTGCCGTCAAGAAGCTCGCTCCCTTTGCCGAGGAAATGGGCTGGAAGGCAGTCGGTACATCCGTAGAGCTCAAGATGTCTGACCACCCCTCTGTCATCGATGCAGCTTGGAACCTCGGCCTCGAGGTAGCAGCCGCCCTCAAGGCCGAGCTAGAGGCATAGGGAGAGGGCCTTCTCTCCCTCCTCTCGAGCGTAGTAGAGTTATCTCACTCTGATTTCCCCACTATACCTATCAAGTATATGAGACTTATCATTCAGCCTGACTATCAGAATATCTCACGCTGGGCCGCCGACTATGTCATCGACCGCATCAACGCCTTTGCGCCTACGGCCGATCGCCATTTTGTCCTCGGGTTGCCCACGGGGTCGTCTCCCCTGGGCATGTATAGAGCTCTTATCGATGCCCACAAGGCAGGGCGCGTATCGTTCGAGCACGTGACGACCTTCAATATGGACGAGTACATCGGACTACCCAAGGATCACCCCGAGAGCTACCACTCGTTTATGTGGACGAACTTCTTCTCTCACATCGACATCAAGCCTGAGAACGTCCACATCCTCAACGGCAATGCTCCCGATCCCTTCGAGGAATGCGCTGCCTACGAGGAGGCCATCCTCAGAGCTGGGGGCATCGACCTCTTCCTCGGTGGTATTGGCCCCGATGGACATATCGCATTCAACGAACCTGGTTCATCACTCACCTCTCGCACTAGGGTCAAGACGCTGACGACGGACACCATCATCGCCAACAGCCGTTTCTTCGATGGTGATGTAAACAAGGTACCCAAGACAGCTATGACGGTAGGCGTGGGTACGGTGATGGATGCCCGCGAAGTGCTGATCCTGGTTAATGGCCACAGCAAGGCTAGGGCTCTGCAACAGGCAGTCGAGGGTAGCATCAATCAGATGTGGACGATCACAGCCTTGCAGCTTCACCCCCACGGCATCATCGTAGCAGACGAAGCCGCCTGCGCTGAGCTCAAGGTCGGTACATACAACTATTTCAAGGACATCGAGCGGGGCAACATCTAGCCATCCTCTACACGCTCCCAACCTCCCGCACCTAAGGCATGCTATGGCTCGCGGTGGTCACTCATCTCTAGGATGGCACCATCTCTCGACCCATAGTATGCCCTAGGTGCTTTGTCTGCCAGCAGTACCCTCTCGCCCCCCCGAGGCGCCCTGCTGGACCGAGTTACTCTCGGCAGAGATAGCTCGCAAGGAGGCTTTGCGCCTAGGTGATAAATGGACTAGGAGCAAGCATTTGATAGTTATGGTATAATACACTATCTTTGCACAGATTTTTCCCAAGTAAGGTCAGCCAAGAGATGGTGCCACGAGCGCTGTACACCTTACGGGACTTATTCACCCAATAAGTAATAGATACAAATCACAATGTACGTAATCGTAGACATTCAGGGACAGCAGTTCAAGGCAACTGAAGGACGTCGCCTGTTTATCCACCACGTCAAGGGTGCCGAAGCTGGCGCAGTGGTGGAGTTTGACAAGGTATTCCTTGTAGACAAGGATGGTCAGATCACGGTAGGCGCTCCTACTGTGGCAGGTGCCAAGGTGGTATGCGAGGTTGTTAGCCCCATCGTCAAGGGCGACAAGGTGCTCGTTTTCCACAAGAAGCGTCGTAAGGGTTATCGCAAGCTCAACGGACACCGTCAGCAGTTCACTGAGGTGCTCATCAAGCAGGTGGTAGCTTAATCTCCAATCACCCAACTAAGTAAGCAGTAAGACAATGGCACATAAAAAAGGTGTAGGTAGCTCCAAGAACGGACGCGAATCAGAAAGCAAACGCCTCGGTGTAAAGCTCTTCGGTGGTCAGACGGCTAAGGCTGGCAACATCATCGTTCGCCAGCGTGGCACTCAGCATCACCCAGGTGCTGGTGTAGGTATCGGCAAGGACCACACGCTCTATGCTCTTGTGGATGGCAAGGTACAGTTCACCCGCAAGCGCGACAACCGATCGTTTGTATCCGTAGTAGCTGAGGCATAGTAAGTCGGCTCACGGATGACGACTCTCGGAGTCCTAGAGTAACAAACCAAACAGCAAAAGACGAGAGGTTGCCTCAGTCGGCTTATTGAGCCGAGAGAGGCAACCTCTTTGTTGTTGCCCATCCATAGTATATCAAGATGCTAGACATTAAGTATATCAGAGCCAACCGCGACGAAGTGGTACGCCGCCTCGGGCGCAAGCACTTCGCAGCAGAGGCCATTATCGACGAGGTCATCGAGACAGACGCGCGTCGCCGTGAGGCTCAGCAGAGGCTCGACGCCATCCTCTCCGAGCAAAACGCCCTGGCCAAAGAGATTGGCTCTCTGATGAAGCAAGGGCTCAAGGCCGAGGCTGAGGACAAGCGCGCTAGAGTAGCCGCCCTCAAGGAAGAGAGCCGACAGCTCGAGGAGAGCAAGGCCGAGGCTGAAATGCAGCTATCCTCACTGCTCTACCAGATTCCCAACCTCCCTGCTGACATCGTGCCCGAGGGCAAGACGGCAGAGGACAACCTCGAGGTAGCCCGTGGAGGCGTCATCCCCGCGCTACACACAGAGGCGGTGCCCCATTGGGAGCTTGCCAAGGCCTACGACCTCATCGACTTTGAGCTAGGCGTCAAGATTGCGGGCGCTGGCTTCCCAGTCTACAAGGGCTATGGTGCTAGACTGCAACGTGCCCTCATCAACTTCTTCCTCGACAATGCCCGGGAGGCGGGCTTCCTCGAGGTACAGCCCCCCTACCTGGTCAATGAG
>JBGYQR010000149.1:0-5197 GCA_041839075.1 Porphyromonas sp. | reverse complement strand
GCACGGGAGGCGTGACCTCCTCTGAGCAACATTTCGTTATGCCCCAGGGGCTCGATAGCCTCACCCGCTTCGTCTACCTAGGGGATGTGCAAGACCCCACGGGGGTGATGAGCCGTGAGCTCTTTGCTCAGCTACGAGAGACGCTCCTCCCAAAGCTAGAGCCCGACCTGATCACCTGCGCGGGAGATCAGATAGAGGGGCCTACCGATGCCTACTGGCAGGTGTGGTACGAGGCCATCGGCTCAGAGCTCTCGGCCAGCCTACCCTGGGCGATGGCCACGGGCAACCACGAGTACCTCAAGCGCGGGCTCAGCCGAGAGCTAGACCCTCGCTGGTGTGCCCAATACCCCTACCCCCACAATGGTCCCGAGGGCTTCGAGGGACGTAGCTACTACATCGACCTGCCTCTCATGCGCCTCATTGTCCTAGACACCACCGACATCAACGAGCCTTGGTCAGCCTGGCGCCACCGCTCGTGGCTGGAGAAGGTCCTCCGCTCCTCGGCTCAGCCTTGGCAGATCGTCGTCATGCACCATGCGGTAGAGGCCGTACGCCAAGGGCGTAGCAACCTCTTGATGCGCTATGCCATAGGCCCAGTGTTGGAGGACTACGGCGCCGATCTCGTGCTCCAGGGACACGACCACGCCTACTCGCGACGGGCCCTGCGTAGTGCCTCGGGGCAGATGCTGACGCCGGTGTACGTCATCAGCAGCAGTTCGCCCAAGGTCTACCGCAATGGCTTTGACACCATCCACGACCGCCTGGGCTCGGGGCTTCAGCTCCTCCAGTCCATCGAGGTACGCCCAGGGCGCCTCAGCTACCAGTCCTATCTCTACACGGGCGAGCTGTATGACCAGGTCGAGATCCTCCACTCGGGGCAGGCAGGCGAACCCCACCAGGTGGTAGACAAGGCGGGGGATATACCCGAGCTCTTCCTCTTCGATGCCTTTGGCTCATCGTCCAAGGGGCGAGCCAAGGCAGAGGCCTACCAAGCCGAGGTCACCCAGCGCAAGAGCCAGCGCCCCTAGGGCGGAGTACGCCTTGCCCCAGCCCCTCTTCCGCCCCTGGGTGGAGGACAGAGCATCCCTAGAGACCTACGCCCCAGCCGACGAGAGCGCCCATAGGCACTCGCCGGCTGGGGCGAAACGCTTCCCCCCAGGAGCAGGGAGGCAAGAGATTTATTAACTTTGCTTGATAATGACTATTCAGACAAGACTATTGGTATGAACCACCCACTGCATATATACAACACCCTGACGAGGACCAAAGAGCAGTTCGTCCCCGCCTCCTCTCCCCACGTAGGCATGTATGTCTGCGGGCCCACCGTCTACGGCGACGGGCACCTGGGGCATGCTAGGCCAGCTATTACCTTCGACCTGCTGTTTCGCTACCTCACCCACCTGGGCTACAAGGTGCGCTATGTACGCAACATTACCGATGTGGGGCACCTCGAGCAAGATGCCGACGATGGCGAGGACAAGATTGCCCAAAAGGCGCGCCTAGAGCAACTCGAGCCCATGGAGGTCGTGCAGTACTATCTGACGCGCTACCACAAGGCGATGGATAGGCTCGGCGTACTGCCTCCCAGCATCGAGCCCATGGCCTCGGGACATATCATAGAGCAGATAGAGCTGACCGAGCGTATCCTAGAGGCGGGCTTTGCCTACGAGAGCGAGGGGTCGGTCTACTTTGATGTGCGCAAGTACGACGAGCAGTATGGCTACGGCAAGCTCAGCGGGCGCAATATTGAGGACATGCAACATACGACCCGAGAGCTTGACGGGGTGAGCCAGAAGCGTTTCCCCCTAGACTTTGCTCTGTGGAAAAAAGCTAGCCCCGAGCACATCATGCGCTGGCGTAGTCCCTGGGGCGAGGGCTTCCCGGGCTGGCACTGCGAGTGCACGGCCATGGGGCGCAAGTACCTCGGGGAGCACTTCGATATACACGGCGGGGGGATGGACTTGGTATTCCCCCACCACGAGTGCGAGATCGCCCAAGCGGTGGCCTCGCAAGGTGGAGAGGAGATGGTGCGCTACTGGATGCACAACAATATGATTACCATCGAGGGGAAGAAGATGGGCAAGAGCCTAGGCAACTTCATTACCCTGGACGAATTCTTCACCGGCAACCACCCCAAGCTCGAGAGGGCATATAGCCCGATGGTTATCCGCTTCTTCATCCTCGGGGCACATTACCGCAGTACGGTAGACTTCTCCAACGAAGCCCTGCAAGCCGCCGAGAAGGGGCTCATGCGCCTGTTGGATGCGGCGGCCTTGCTTGATGGGATCAAGAGCTCCGAGGTCTCAACCCTAGAGGTAGGCCAGCTCGAGAGCCGTTGCCTAGAGGCGCTCAACGACGACCTCAACAGCCCCATAGTCATCGCCGAGCTCTTCGAGGCCTCGCGCATCATCAACAGCGTACACGCAGGGCTCGGCACCCTCTCAGCCGAAGACCTCGAGACCCTCAAGCGCGTGTACCGCCTCTTCCTCTTTGACCTCCTGGGGCTCAGAGACGATAGGACGAGTGATGGCGCTAGTCATCAGGCCTTCAGCGGAGCCGTGGACCTGCTGCTCTCTCTCAGGGCGACGGCCAAGAGCAACAAAGACTGGGCCACGAGCGACCGTATACGAGACGAACTGACGGCGCTGGGCTTTACGATCAAAGACACCAAAGAGGGCACCGAGTGGTCGCTAAGCTAACCCGCTAGGCGCACGCTCGCCCCTTGGGGACCAACTATACAAACGCTGTGCTATGCTACTATCATTCTCCGTAGGCAACTACCGCTCGGTCTACACCACCCAGACGCTGAGCATGGTAGCAGATACTACGCTCACAGACCTTGAGGGCAACGTCTACAACACAGGGGGGTACCACGTCCTCAAGTCGGCCATCCTCTACGGAGCCAACTCGAGTGGCAAGAGCAATATCCTCAAAGCCTTTGGGGTGATGAAAGCCATCGTGCGGGGCTCGTCCAAGCTCGACCCCGACGAACCCATTAGTCCCTATGAGCCGTTTGCCCTCAAGGTCACGAGCGAGGTCGAGCCCACCAGCCTCGAGATCGAGTTTGTCGCCCAGGGGCAGAGGTATCGGTATGGCTTTGCCTATACCAGGCAAGAGATCCTAGAGGAGGCTCTCCACCTGGTCTCGGACGAAGAGGAGACGCTCATCCTAGAGCGCGGGCAGTCGGGGGCACGCTACCGCCTAAGCCCGACAGACCCGATCAAGGAGTGGGACAAGTCTGAGGCCACACTGTATCCCAATAGGCTCTTCCTCTCACTGCTCAATCAGATCAAACCACAGGGGCTCCAGCAGGTAGCTTTCGCCTATCTGACCTCCTACAACCTCATCTCGGGGCTCGACACCGATACCCTCGAGGGCATGCTCACCAGCATCCTCGAGGAGACGGGAGAGCAACCGCTGTCGTCGTCTATATCGGACTTCCTGGGGAGGTTGGAGTTGGGGTTCAACCAGCTCGAGGTAGTACGCAAAGATGTGCGCGCCGAGCTACTAGGTCAAGACTATCCCCGCGAGATCGTAGACAAGATACTCGAGACGACGGGGGGGGCAGCTCAAGGAGATTAGGACGCGCCACACCATCTACGATGGGGGCAAGCCCATTGGCGAGAAGAGTTTTCCCAAAAACGCCATGGAGTCAGAGGGTACCAAGAAAGTCATCGAGCTGGCGGCACCTTTGCAAGAGACGCTCCGTAATGGGCGCCTACTGATCGTAGACGAACTGGACGCCAAGCTCCACCCGCTCCTGACGGCGGCCATCGTACGCCTGTTTGGCCAGGACAACACCATGGGGGCACAGCTCATCTTCGCTACCCACGACACCAACCTGCTACGTACCGACCTCTTCCGCAGAGACCAGATATGGTTTACAGAGAAAAACGTTGAGGCCGAGACGCTCCTATATGCCCTCCTGGATTTTGACGAGTCAGAGCTAGCCAGCATCAAAGCCCGCGAGCAGAGCGTCGATCAGTCGTACCTGCTCGGGCGCTTTGGTGCCATCCCCTCCATCCGCTAAGAGGCACACCCTAGAGTATGGCAAGGCTAGAGCGTAGACGGGGGATAAGGCGCGTCAAGAGGCGCATCCTCGTGCTCTGCGAGGGGCGCAACACCGAGCCCGACTATATCCACCAACTGATCAACGAGTACCACACCGAGAGCATCTGGGATATAGATGTCTTCGGCGTCGGGATGTCCACGGGAGCACTACTACGCAACGCCCTCGAGCGGCACCGCAACCACTCGTACGATAGGGTGTGGCTTGTGTTTGACCGCGATAGCTTCCCAGACTTCAACGAGGCCATCCACAGAGCCGAAGAGCACGGCTTCCACTGTGCCTGGAGCAACGAGGCCTTTGAGATCTGGTACCTCCTGCATTTCTCGAACCTCGACGAACCTCTGCCCCGGCAGATATACGGCCAGCGCATCACCTCCCTACTAGGGCGCTACCTAGGGCCCAAGTATCGCTATCGCAAAAACAAACGTAGCTCGGTGGGCATCTACGCCCATCTGAGGAAGTATGGCAATAGAGACCTAGCCATACGGCGAGCAGAGCTGCTCGACCTCAAACGTATCAAAGAGGGTCGCTCTCCCGTCGAGAGCAACCCCTGCACCCTGATGTACAAGCTCGTGCGGGAGCTACAACACCCCGAGAGCATTCCTCTATAAAACGATATGAAGCTGAGCATCATCATCCCAGTCTATAATCGCCCAGACGAGATCGACGATCTACTCGAGAGCCTTACGCGCCAGGCGTATTACCATCGGGACTTCGAGATCATTGTCGTCGAGGATGGATCCACCATCCCCTGCGAGCAGGTCGTATATAGGCATGGGTACAACCTACGAGACCTGCGCTACATCGCCGTACCTAACGGAGGGCCCAGCAGAGCACGCAACATCGGAGCCCGAGAAGCTAGAGGCGAATACCTCATCATCCTAGACTCCGATGTCGTCTTGCCCGAGCAATATCTCGAGGCCGTAGTGCAGGGGCTGGAGCGCACTGGGGCAGATGCTTTCGGAGGACCCGATGCCGCCGCTCCCGATTTCTCGCCTATGCAACAGGCCATCAACTACGCCATGACCAGCACCTTCACCACTGGCGGGATTAGAGGCGGTAGCCCTGGAGCGATGGAGCAGTTCAAGCCCCGCTCTTTCAACATGGGCATTAGGCGTCAGCTCTTCG
>JBGYQR010000148.1:0-6136 GCA_041839075.1 Porphyromonas sp. | reverse complement strand
TGACGTCGAGCCAGGCATCCTTGGCATAGGCCGTAACGCTACGCTGGTTGGTCGTCGCTGTGAAGCTATGCGTCAGCACCCCATTCTCGAGGACTATGGGCCCCGACTCAGAGAGGCTTAGTGTAGCTTCCTCGACTTCGCTCTCGGGGGTACAGGCTATGGCCATCAGGAGCATACCCAAGAGCCAGAATAGTGATTTGGTTGTTTTCATATCTCTTTCCTTATTTACTTGGTTCTTAATATCCGTCTTATCGTTAGTGGACCGGAGTTGTCATACGCAGTATGATTTGATGCTCCTTCATCCCCGAGTATTTGTCCCAGTGGATACGCATCTCGACATTGCGCGTCTTGTGAGAGAAGACGTGCCTGTTGCGGTCTATCCTATCTAGACGCTCGTACACAAAGCCCTCTCGGCTAGCGAGTGCCATAAACTCTTCGGTAAACAGAGGGTAGCCTCGGTAGTCCCAGAAGGCTTTGTTCATATCACTGAAGTAGCGCACACTCGTTTCCAGGACGTCTGGCTTGTCTTCTGTAAAGAAATAGGCACGAGTAGGCTCAGCCGTATTGTCGTTGTCATAGATGACAAACTGCAGATAGCCACTCTTGGTATGAGCCAGACGATATCGCTCTTTGCCTCCATGAGCAGCCTCATAGGCCTCCACCTCGGCAAACATCACCTGCTTGTCTACGCTCGTATCTGTCCCAAAGGGATAGGGAAAAGCGTCAAACGTTGGATAGGCCTGGGGCTGCTTGGGCTGGTAGGTAAAGAGGATGTGAGGCGTCGTGCCATAGTCGGGCTTGATCTCGCAGAGCACACGCTTCTCGGGGTTGTAGTACACACGCTCTGTCGTGCGCTCCTCGGTAAAGCCATTGGCTCGGAGCATCTCTATGACCTGGCGCAGATGCTCACCCTGGAGCATCTCCTTGCTAGAGGCGCTGAGCTGAGCATGCAACAGGGCATTCTGATGATAAATCGTATAGGACACATCGGGGAAGGCGGGACTCTGAGTGGTGAAGTCTAGCCAGCCAGTACTAGCGTTTTCATAGGTCTGCAAGCTACGACGCCTCTGCTCGTACAGCTTGATACTCTGACGAGAGCCGTCCTCAAAGTCTACAAAGGGCATGATGTAGTACATGATACCTTCCTGGGCGACCCAAAACTCCTGATCCTCCCCTCCGTCTTGTAGCGAGAGCTTGATCTTGGCTCTGCGGGGCTCGGGGCTGGAGTTTTCGTACACCTCGATATTCATGCTACGCGCGCTAGGGATGGCGTCTATCTTGAGCCAGTCGGCATCGGTCTCGGCCGTCCAGGTATCGCTGTTGGCAATGACGTCTACGACATATTTGCCACCCCACTGGTTGCTCGTGATGGTCTCGGGATAGACCTGTATGACGAGCCCCGACTGGGACTGCACCACCTTGAGCACTTGCTGAGCACGCCCCACGGAGACGACTACCGCCCCCTTGCGCTCCCGCAACGTTTGGTTGCTCTCGGCTTTGATGGTTAGCTTATTGCCCTCGGCTACCGTTGTCAGCCACGGGGCATTGCTGGTGGCCACCCATTGAGCCTGGTTGGTCTCGATGGTAACCACCTTTTCGGAGGCCTCTTTGGTGAACGTGATGGTGCCACTCTCCGAGAGCGTGAGCGTGGCTTCCTCCAGATCGTTTTCTGGAGTACAGCCCCCGAGCAGGAATAGTATCGGGAGCAAAACAAAAGCGAATAATGGCGTCTTCATATCTGATATGGCTATTGCGAATAATGATTGTCGGAGACCAGTCAGCCAGGAGCTTGACGTCGGAGTGTTGTCTATGAGAGGGTGGAGGTGTGTCGTGCGCGGGCTTTCGCCTAGGGCGGGTATCGCTCTAGAATGCATGCTGTGGACACGGGCCAACAGATGCATGGATAGATAGGGCTATGCACGAACCTAATCCTCAGTTCCATTGGTCATACAACGATTGAACAAAGCAAATATACATACAAAACCACAAACAAACAACAATATCACAACCAGAATAACGTTATACTTTAATATACAAGGCCTACTTAGAAGCTATATAATAATACATGCAGGAGGCCACAACCCAACAAACACAACGAGCCAATAGACGCCTAGAGCGGGGCTCCTCGGCTCTCAACCAGGAGGTATCCCCGCTCTAGACACCCTAGCCCCAGCCTCCTGGAGAGGCTGGGACTAGGGCTACCACGAACTCGCACGGCCTTGCGCCTCCCAGGGAGTGCTCCAGCCCGAGGCCTACTCTACGGCGTTGGGGGCGGGGACAATGATATACCCTGCCCGCTGCATGGCCTCATACAGCACATCGACCTGCATGTACTCCTCCTTAGTCATTTCTCTTGGGAAAGTCAGCTCACAAGAAGCTCGCCAAACATGCTTCTCATAGACGACCCGACATACCGCCACCAGCTTGCTCGCCTTTCCAGAACCCTCGGGGGCCGCCTCTTGCGCCAGTCGAGCAAGTATCCCCTCCCCTCCTGGCCTCCATCTCAAATCGACACTAGTCTCGTTATTAGCCCCAGCCTGGGGAGTGCTCTCAATGAGGTGGCTTACAAACTCGTTGGAATGCTCCTCGATCAAGTTCAGTAGAGGCAAGAAGGCTTCTCTACTAATCTTCAAACCATTCGCCATATCATACTGGACAAGGGCAAACGCCTCTCGATAATTCCAGCCCTCGGAGCCCCACTGCCCGCAATACCTCTCCAAGCAGGTAGCGACCCTACGACACAGATCTTCCTCTGTGAATGGCTCTCCCAAAGAGAGCTCTAGCTCCCTAGACTTCCAGATAGCCAATAGGCATACATGACCCATCTCCAGGGGGTATTGCGCCATAGCCGATTGCCAGGCCTCGTCTACCGCCTTTTGATAATCGTCCTCATTGTACCGCTTATCTTCGAAGAATATCGCCTGCCCTATAAGGCTCCTGAACATATTGGCCCACACATCTCCCAAGCCCTCGTCTCGATTGGTCGCTACATAGGCGTGCGCTAAGAACAAGAGTAGACTGACGAGATCATCTTTAGTCTTATCTAGCCCCTCCAGCTGATACCTAATGAATTGCTCTAAGCGCTTCATCTGCTCCCGCTCATCCCATTGTTCCACCTGGGCGCGTACCTCTGCGCTTGACCTTTTTTGTAGCAACGTCAGTAGTTCCTCATTATAAAGTTCCCCCTCGACCACCCTGCCAAAATATCTATCAAAGCTCTTTGCCACACATACTCTATTGTATGTACCCCACCAAGAGCAAGAAGACGTTGATCCCCCCTGGGGAAAGAGTTGGCGAATAAGTTCCCCAGCGCCCTCCCACATAGCGAGCTTTTGCAATTGCGTCAATTGCTCTTCGTTGAAAGTCAACATCTTGTGATACCCAGCCCAGCTCTCAGTCCGGACGTGCAAAAACTCTCTTAATGACAGGGCATTATACACAGGCAAGTCCTTGTAGCGCAGTAGGGTCAGTAGACAAAAGTCCCTAAAGCGAACATCATCCTGCACCTTCGGATACGTAGAGATCAGCAGGTTACAAAAGCGCTTGGCATGCCTAATAGACCCCAGGTGAGGAAGGATCTCCCCCTCGACCTGCTTCCAAGCCTTCAGCACCTGCCCCTGAGAGACGAAGGCGCCATCCTGCACAAACTGCTCGAGATACCCCGTGACAAACCTAGAGAGTACGTCTGTCGTCGGCTCAGGTAGCGTCAGCTCCATGGCAAAATACTTGTCCGTATAGGTATGGCAATGCCCATGCCCGAGGTGCTGCTTCAGCACCTGCCCGACATAGGCCTTGTCATAAGCCGAGAGGAAGATGGTATTGCGAAAGCGCCCATTGCGGTCGATGAGCTTAAACACCTCTAGGATCTCCTCGGCCGTGAGGCGATCGAGGTCATCGATCACAACATAGATACGTCGCCCGATGCTGCCGATGGCTCTATTGACCTCCTCGATATCGGCAGGTTGAGCCCAATCCCCCTCCAGCAGATCAGCCAGGTGTTGCCACCAAGAGCCATGCCCCAGCAAGCCCAGCTCCCTGACATAGCGCACCAAGAGGGGCCTCAGCCCAATATAGTAGGGGGACACAGCCTGGGCAAACATCCTAAAGAAATCCTCTTGAATACACTCGAGCCTCTTCGACGCCCTCGGATTAAAAACGAGGGTAATGGCTCCCTGCTCCCTTGCTTTCTCCAAGAGCAGGTTGAGAAACGAGGTCTTACCCTTGCCCCACGAGGCCACGATGCCGACACTAAACGAGTGCTCGAGCTGGCTCATAGCCTCGAGGTTGTCAAGTAGGCTACCTGCGAGGCTGGAGAATCCAAGAGCATCATCCTCGATACGCCTAATGGCCTCATCCCTCATTATCGGGCAAGGAGTAGCCTTGGGCTCCGCTGTGGTCTCTCGCCTACGCCTGCCGTAGCGGAATTTCAGAAAGACAAGCCCCCACAGGGGCAAAGTCAAGACATCGGCATGAGCCAAAGGCCCCACGAGCGGGAGGAAGACAAAAGCCGGGCTACACACGCGGTAGTAGCCATACACAAAGAGCGCGAGCGCGACCCAGCCCACGACAGACTTCGGGATATACGCGTCATGCCTAAGCCACACCATATACCCCCCGACAACCGCTAGTAGATAGAGGGCAGGGATGAGCCAGGCCACATCAAGAGGCTCCAGCAGGAGCTCCCAAAGAGAGACCAAGAGAGGGGTAATCACCCCCTCCCGCGTCATCATGAAGAGGAGCCCGGCCAGCACCGGCCAAAGCGCCCACCTCCACTTCTCAACCTCGCCCTGCACGACCTCCGTCCAAGACTTCGCTGGCTTGGCGTTTGGCTCCGAACAATTCCCTTTCATCATCATATATAGCAACCTGTGTGAGTTCTCGCCCCTCCTCCTCACCGAGAGGAGAGGCCATACAAAGATACAGAGAGATAGGGGAACTAGCGGGGCGGAGGCAGGGCGTGCAAGCAGAAAGAAACACTAGAGCCTAGCGCCCCGCAAGGAGGCTGGCGATTAGCCCCCAAAAACGCGCTAACCTAAAGCCCCGAGACGCTCTAAGTTAGAGCCCTGAGGCGCTCTAACCTAAAGCCCTTGAGGGCTCTAACCTAGAGCCCCGAGGGGGTCTAAGGCGGAGCCCCAAAGAGGTCACGCGTAGAGCCTCAGGGTAGCGTGCCTTTATCCCCCAGCTCGAGCCCCCTACAAAAAGCTCTCGCCTCTATACCAGGGCGCTGGTATAGAGGCGAGAGCAAACAGAGAGCCGTCCGCTAGCGCGCCCATAGGCTGGGGCTAGCGGACGGCTACTTGGAGGCTAGGGGGAGAGGCCATGCCCTCCTCTTGCCTGGGCGAGGAGGCTCGGACTACTTGCGGAAGAGCACAGAGCTCTCGGCCAGGGCGTCGTTGAGCTTCTTGAGGTTACGCTTGAGCGTCTGCTCGTCCTTGGTCGAGGTGATCGAGAGGGACGAGCCGTCGTCGATGCTCACACGGAAGACGTGCAGGTCGCCCTGCGTAGGCGAGTAGGGGCGAGAGACATAGCCACGCTCGTTGGCCGCGTCATAGAAGATATCGTAGTAACCTCCACCCTGCTCGGCTCGGCGGATGAAGTGGATATTGTTCGCCTCCATAAAGGCCTTAAACTCACGGGTCAGCACATAGTTGCCCTGGGCGTCGAGCCAGTACATACGGTTGATCGAGGTGATCACACTAGCCTCGAATGCCGTGTTGATATAGGGCTTCTCGGCCTCCGTTGGCTTAGGCTTTTGGAAGAAGAAGTAGTTGCGGAGCGTAAACTCTGCATTCTGCTCAGCTGCAATCTCATACTTATCGTGCGTAGCATCTACCTCCTCTCTGAGAGAGCCTCGCTCAGCCTCCCAGGCGGCGATCTCCTCGCGCGTCTTGCTGCTGGCGATATTCTTAGAGCGGAACGATAGCCAAGGGGCCTGCTCCTGCAGAGGAAGCGTCGTGAAGGTGGGGTACTCAACGGTCTGCTTCTCGGTAACCGTAATCTCTACGGCCGCCCCTCTAGGCCCCGTCTCTACGAGGGCGTTGAAGATATAGCGGCTGTCTTCGCGCTGGTAGGTATTGTCGGAGGTCTTAGTAAAGCCATTCTCTAGCATGAAGGCGTCAAACTCGGGGTTGTCGAC
>JBGYQR010000147.1:0-4772 GCA_041839075.1 Porphyromonas sp. | reverse complement strand
GGGGCAAACGACAATAATAGAACATCTATCGGACTGACCTATTTGTAATGAGCAACAAGAGCAAGACCAGGATCCTCCTCATCTATACCGGTGGTACCATCGGTATGCTCGAGAACCCCGCCACAGGCGTGCTTGAGCCGTTGGACTTTGCTTACCTCAAGCAACAAGTACCAGAGCTAAGCGCCCTATCGTGTAGCATTGACGTCCTTACCCTCGACCCTCCGATAGACTCGTCGGCCATCACGCCCAGCTCATGGATAGACATAGCCCAGCTCATCCAGCAGCACTACCACAGCCACGACGGCTTCGTCGTCCTGCACGGTACGGACACGATGGCCTACTCGGCCTCGGCGCTGAGCTTCATCCTCAGAGGGCTGGCCAAGCCCGTCATCTTCACCGGTAGCCAGCTCCCCATCGGGCGTCTACGTACCGATGGCAAAGAGAATCTCATCTCGGCCATTGAGATCGCCGCCTCTAGACGAGACGACGGCAGCCCTAGAGTGCCCGAGGTCTGTATCTTCTTCCAAAACGTACTACTCAGGGGCAACCGCGCCAGCAAGGTGAGCGCCGACCAGTTCCAAGCCTTCAAGAGCCACAACTACCCGCGCCTGGCGTACGCTGGCATCGAGATACGCTACAACGACAACTTCATCCACCGCTCTCCTGGGGCGGGGGGTATCGAATTGCATACCAACCTCGACACGCGCGTTGCCCTCTTGAAGCTCTTCCCAGGCATGGGACGAGAGCAGGTGTGCGCCATCCTCGAGATGCCAGGGCTCAGAGGGGTCGTTATGGAGACCTTCGGTTCGGGCAATGCACCCATGGCTGATTGGTTCATCCATGCCCTCGAGGAGGCCTTGGCTCGAGACATCGTCATCGTCAATATCACGCAGTGTAGCACAGGCCACGTAGACATGAAGCGCTACGAGACCGGGCTCCTCCTGCACAAGATGGGTATCGTCAGCGGGATGGATATGACGACAGAGGCCGCCATCACCAAGCTCATGGTGCTATGCGGGCAGAGCCTCTCCACCAGCGACATCAAGCGTCTGATGGGACAGCCCCGCCGAGGAGAGATGAGCCTCGAGCAAGATAGCGACGACCTGCTGTGCTGGGAGATGCTCAACAACAAAGAATAGCCTAGGGGTCATCTCCCCAGGCCAAGTACAACCAACAGAAACAAGACAGGACTATATACATACGTGATTAGATTTATGAGTTTGGCCAGTGGTAGCAGTGGCAACTGCTACTATCTGGGAAGTGAAGAGGGTGGTCTACTCATCGATGCAGGTATCCCGACACGCAACATCAGCTCTGCCCTCCGGGGTATCGGCATTTCGCTCAACGATGGGCATATCAAGGGGGTCATCGTCACCCACGAGCACGCCGACCATGTACGCTCTGTGGGAGTATTGGGCAGTGTCTATCATCTGCCCATATATGCTAGTGCCCCCGTCCACAACAAGATCACCAGTAGTCGCTTCATCTGCGAAGACATCGGAGCCTCGCGCAGGCAACTCGAGCTCGGTCAGCATCTAGCCTTGGCGGGCTTCGACATCACGAGCTTCCTCGTACCACATGATAGTGTGCTCAACTATGGGTACCACATTCGGCGAGACGACTTTAGCTTCACCCTAGCTACGGACATCGGACATATCACCCCCGAGATCAAGCGCTATGCCTCTAGAGCCAAGTACCTCGTCATAGAGGCCAATTATGACCCCGAGATGTTGCGCTCGGGGCCCTACCCCCCATTCCTCAAAGAGCGTGTAGCAAGCCCCGAGGGACACCTCAGCAACCCTGAGGTAGCAGACCTCTTGGCCGAGATATACACGCCAGAGCTACGCCACGTTTGGCTCTGCCACCTGAGCAAGGAAAACAATCACCCTGACCTCTGCTGGAAGACCATCGAGGGCAAACTCTACTACGAGAAGGGGCTGCGCATCGGGCGCTCCGAAGAGGGCAATACCTCGACGAGCAAAGACTTTGTACTCGATGTGCTGAGCCGTACTAACCCCAGCCCGCTACACCAACTCCCTAGCTAAGACGCTCCTATGGCTAAGCTCACCCTCGTCCCTACACCGATTGGCAATTTGGAGGATATTACCCTCAGAGCCCTCAAGACGCTTAGGCGTGTGCGCCTCATCCTCGCCGAAGATATGCGCACGACCAGTGTACTACTCGCCCACTACGAGATCAAGTGCCCGCTGGCTAGCCACCACATGCACAACGAGCACAAAACCCTAGAGAGTGTCCTCAGGCGCATTGAGGCCGCCGAAGATGTCGCTCTAGTCTCCGATGCCGGCACACCAGCCATCAGCGATCCGGGCTTTTTGCTGGTGCGGGAGTGCCTACGCCGAGGCATCGAGGTCGAGTGTCTGCCGGGGGCAACGGCTTTTGTACCAGCCCTGGTGGCATCGGGCTTACCGGCGGACAAGTTCGTCTTCGAGGGCTTCTTGCCACACAAAAAAGGTAGGCAAACGCGCCTCAACGCCCTAGCCAGCGAGGATCGTACCATCATCCTCTACGAGTCGCCCTATCGTGTCATCAAGACCCTCTCTCAGCTCATCGAGGTGCGAGGCGCCGACTGCCCCGCCGCAGCAGCTAGGGAGCTCACCAAGATACACGAGGAGATAGTACGCGGGACGCTCTCGGAGCTACTCGCCCACTTCACCAATACGCCTCCCAAGGGGGAGTTTGTCCTCATCATCGGCAGTAGCCGGGAGGCCTCATCTCCCGAGGAGAAAAGAAACAAGTACTCGGACCAAACGTTAGTAAACGACTCTTCACATACCCCCCAATAAGCACTCCGACCGATTATGAAACGGCTCATCCCTACTCTGTTGGGTCTACTCTGCTTACTGCCCTCGTGTGTCAGCAACTCGTCGTACCACGACCTCAAGACCCAGTACGACTCTATCTCATCTCTCAACGAGCAGATCGAGACGGAGTTTTATCAAACGGACTCGCTCGTGGCTAGTGTACTCGCTCACTTCCAAGAGATTAGCCATATCGAGAATATGATCAACGTCAATCTCTCGCCCAACGAGACGCCCCGCAGTGAGCAACAACGTATCCGAGAGAATATGCAGCAGATCTATGACCGCCTAGACAAGAGCCAAGCAGCCATCGACGAACTAGCGCGTCAGCTCGAGGCTGGTGACAAGGACAATCAGCGCCTAGCCAATACGATCGCCGTGATGCGCTTGCAAATCGACCAGCAGAGAGCTAGTGCAGAGCTCTTTGAACAAGAGATAACCAAGAGGACCAGCACGCTACAAGTGCTCGACAGGCGCATTAGAGCCATCAGACAGGAGGCCAGCCAGATCAAGCGAGACCAACAGCTCTTTGACGAACTGCTCAACAGCAGAGAGAAGCACCAAAACCGCGTGCGCTACTGCATGGGGACAGCTCGAGACCTCAAAGACATGAGCATTCTCAAGGACAAGGCCATCGAGATAACCACCCCCGACCTCGACTACTTCACGACGGCTGACCAGCGAGACCTCGGGGAGATCACCATCGAGTCGAGCAAAGCGCGCCTGCTGAGCATACACCCAGGCGACAGCTACCGCCTCTCCCCTAGTGGCAAAGAGACGAAGCTAGAGATCCTCGACAAAGAAGGCTTCTGGAGCTACACCCGCCTCTTGATCATCCAGGTAGACTAAGTGGCTCCGAGGGCGCCCATCTAGCCCCCACAACGATTATGACAAAAGACGAACTAAAGATTATCTATATGGCTACGGCCGACTTTGCTCTACCAGCCCTCAAGCGCCTGGTGGAGCATCGCTACCGCGTGATAGCCGTCGTGACGATGCCCGACAAGCCTGCCGGGCGAGGCATGAAATTGCAAGCCAGCAAGATCAAGCAATACGCCCTGGAGCAGGGCATAGAGGTACTTCAGCCCGAGAGGCTACGAGACGAGGCCTTCGTAGGTAGGTTGCGAGAGCTAGAGCCAGACCTTGGTCTTGTGGTCGCCTTTAGGATGTTGCCCGAGGAGGTGTGGCGTATGCCCCGCCTCGGGACGGTCAATCTGCATGGCTCACTGCTCCCACGCTACCGAGGAGCAGCTCCTATCCACTGGGCTGTGATCAATGGCGATACAGAGACGGGGGTATCAACCTTCCTGCTCAAGCACGAGATCGACACAGGCGACGTCCTGCTACAAGCCTCCACCCCCATCAGCCCCGAGGATACGACGGGCACCGTGCACGATAGGCTGATGATGCTCGGGGCGGAGCTCCTCGAGGAGACCGTACAGCTATTTCTTAGCAATGACGCCACCCCGCCCCAGGCCAAGCCCCAAGTCTCCAGTGAGGTAACCCACGCCCCCAAGCTCACCCGAGACAATACGCGCATCGACTGGACGCGCACCAGCCAAGAGCTGTACAACTTCGTCCGAGGCCTCAACCCCTACCCCACTGCCTGGGCAGACCTACTGCTACCAGGACAGACGGAGACTATCCCCGTCAAGATACAGGCCACGACACCTATCCCCTTGGAGCCACGACACCTAGACCTCCCAGCAGGTACTATCGTCGTCCATGAGCGCAAGGCCCTAGAGGTGGTCTGCGGTGCAGGTAGCGCCCTGCGCATCGAGCAGATGCAGCTCCCAGGCAAGAAAAGTATGCGCGGTATCGACTTCATCAATGGTCTGCGGTAGCGCTCCTCTCGCCCCCCGCCCCCTTCTCTATACGCCTAGTACGAGTAGCGCTAGGCCTCAGCTAGTCCCCGATATATAGTGGCCTCATATCCCCTCCTCTCTAGGCTAT
>JBGYQR010000146.1:0-7888 GCA_041839075.1 Porphyromonas sp. | reverse complement strand
TCGGAGCGCCTAGGGGGGCAGATACAAACGCTCGAGAGAGCGGGCTTTGTCTTCGAGACGGGGCCCAGTACCGGTATCGTCTCGCGCCCCGAGGTAGCGGAGCTTTTTGACCTGCTCGGGCAGGAGGGGTTGATGCAGACCGCTCTACCCAGTAGCAAGCGCCGACTGATCTACAAGCGGGGAGCGTTTCGTCCCCTGCCCTCGGGGGCGGGGAGTGCATTGCGTACCAGCCTCTTCTCCTGGAGAGACAAACTGCGTATCCTAGGCGAACCCTGGAGAGCCGCAGGCGCCGACCCCGACGAGAGCGTGGCAGACCTCGTGGTGCGTCGCCTCGGGCGTAGCTATCTAGACTATGCCGTAGACCCCTTCGTCGGCGGTATCTATGCAGGCGATCCGCACCAGCTCGTCACGCGCCATGCCCTGCCTAAGCTCTATGCCCTAGAGGCTCAGCACGGGAGCTTTATTAGAGGAGCAATCGCCAAGATGCGTGTCCCCCGCAATGCCAGAGAGCTCAGGGCGACCAAGGAGACGTTCTCAACCCGAGGAGGCCTGGGGAGCTTGATCGAGGCCTTGGCCGATTATGTCGGGCGTGAGCGCATCATCAGCCGAGCAAGTATAGAGACCCTGCATCTCCCTAGTGCAGAGGGCGGGGATAGCCCCGAGGCGATTGTGGCTACCGCCCGAGGCGAGCGCCTACGTATCGCTCCTAGATATATCGTCACGACGATAGGGACGATGGAGCTTGCCCACTTGCTCGCCGGGGCTCCCGAGGCTTGCCTTGCGCCACTACGAGCCATGCGCTATGCGCCTGTGGTACAGGTCGCCGTTGGCTATCATAAGGCTCCGGTGGCTTTCGATGCCTTTGGCGGGCTGGTGCCTAGCCTCGAGGATAGAGAGGTGCTCGGCATCCTCAATCCCTCGGCAGGCTTCGAGGGGCGTGCCCCCCAGGGCGGGATGCTCCTCTCGGTCTTCCTCGGCGGGATGCGTAGCCCGGAGGTGATAGAGCGCTCCGACGAAGCTATCACTCAGCTGGTGCGTGCACGCCTGGAGCAGATGCTGGGTATCACTCAGTCGCCCGACCTCCTATATATCGCTCGGCACAAGCGGGCTATCCCTCAGTACGAAGCCTCCACCACTGAGCGTCTACGGGCGATAGAGGCTCTAGAGCGCCTCTATCCTCACCTGGTCATCGGGGGTAGTATGCACTCGGGCATAGGTATGGCAGATCGTATCGGACAGGCTAGTTTGATCGCTGGCCAGCTGACCAGTAGGCTACACATAGGGCGATGAGGGATAGGGTGTCACGATACAGTAGTCTACGCCTAGTGAGCGCTTGGGGGCTCCTTGCCCTTGTGCTCTGGAGCTGTGGTGCGGGGCGCCTGGGCTATCAGGAGCCCCAGGGATCGTCGGCCAGGGAGCGTATGACGCACTTCTTTGTCGAGGCGGGGCTACCCATCACCACAGGCAATACGATGACGCTATTGCCGAGCGGGCAGGCGAAGTTTGACGACCTCTTTGAGCACATTCGCCAGGCGCGCCACCATGTACATCTGGAGTACTTCAACTTTCGCAACGACTCGATCTCGGCCTTGCTGTTTGACCTGCTGGCCCTCAAGGCTCAGGAGGGCGTTCGGGTGCGGGCGCTCTTCGATGCCTTTGGCAACCTCTCCAACGACAGCCCGCTCTCCAATCGTTACCTCCAGGAGCTACGCCATCGGGGGATAGGGATATACAAGTACGACCCCTTTCGCTTCCCATGGATACAAAACGCTCTGAGCCGCGACCATCGTAAGATTGTCGTCATCGATGGTCGGATTGGCTATCTGGGGGGGATGAATATCGCTGACTACTACATCGAGGGCAAACCCAAGATAGGCGCCTGGCGCGATATGCATTGCCGGGTCGAAGGGGAGGTCGTCCCTGAGCTTCAGAAGATCTTCGCCATGATGTGGCACAAGACCACAGGCGAGCAGATCGAGGGCGAAGCCTATTTCCCTACCACTCAGACCCTAACCGAGGGGCTCGTCCCAAAGACGGAGGGCTCTACCTGTGAGCCCTCGGCTCCCACTCCCCACTTGCCCCTAGTCATCGTCGATCGCCACCCGCGCCTATCGCCTAGCCTGCTCAGAGAGGCCTATGCGCATGCCATCCTCTCGGCCGATAGTGTGGTGCGTATCGTCAATCCCTATTTCGTCCCCACGCGCTATATACAGCAGGCCATCCGCAAGGCCGTAGACCGCGGTGTGCGTGTCGAGATCATGGTCTCGGACAAGAGTGATATCCCCTTTACGCCCGATGCTATGCTGCACAAGCTGCGTCGCCTGGCTCGTCGTGGTGCCCAGGTGCATCTCTACACAGAGGGCTTTCATCATACCAAGGTGATGACCATCGACGGGGAGGTCGCCACGCTGGGGTCGCTTAACCTCAATAGCCGTAGCCTGCGCTATGATAGCGAGGTGAATGTCTTTGTCCTGGATAGTTCGACGACGGCGCAGTTTGATCGTATCTACCAAAGCGATCAGCGAGACACCATCCCCCTGGATGATGTCTATTGGAAGCGCCGTAGCCTATGGCGTAAGTTCGTCGGGTGGGTGGCCAACCTTTTTACACCATTTTTATAAAGCTGTCAGCTTATTGCTGAACTATTAACTGCACCAGGGGGTTTTAGGGTATATATGAGACCTAAAGCCCCCCAACCTCTACTGAGGCTGAGCTACCTGCCGATAGACCTACTCGGGTTGCCTATCATGCTGATCCTACTGGCTCTGATGCCAGTGGGCTATGCCCTCTCGGCTCTTTGCCTCTTGCTACTTCCCGTGCTGTGGCAGCTGCACCGGGAGGGGGCCTTGCGTCTGCGTCTACCAGGGCTTATACGTCTCGGGCTGATGTGCTTATGTCTGATGCTCAGTGTACGCCTAGACGTCTATTGCCAGGGGTGTAGCCTCTCGAGCCAGCTCCTATGGCTGGGCTGGTTTGCCTTGTGGCATATCCTGCACTATGGCTACAAACGGCTCTATGGCGAGGTGCTCTTGGCCGAACCTGCCGTATGTTGCTGTTCGCTTAGGCGTAGGCAAGCGCTGGCCACCGAGTACAGACGCTTTGATCGTATCCTGCTGTGGTTTACCCTCGTACTCCTTGGGCTCTCGCTAGCGCTCCTCTCGCTGGCTCAGGACGTGGTCTGGATAGATCGTGTGCTCTCGGGGGGAATTGCCCTCAGCGCCCTGGGGGTGATCCTATTCGAACTGATCCATCTAGGCTGGGTGGTGCGCAAGCTCAGTCAGGAGCATTGGCTGTCGGTCTATGCCGATGATGACACCGTCCTAGGGCGGGTACCGAGTACGCATCCACGCACAGAGCTGGGGCGCCTGGCCGAGGTACGTCTGGTGGCTTTTTCGGGAGATATGATTTATCTAGAGCGTGGGGCGGGCATCCTCGAGGAGGCCGTTCGCTACGACACGCCTTTTCGAGCCTGGATAGCCGAGGGGCATGCACCCCAAGAGGTGGCGCAGGGGCTTATTGACCGACGCTTTTGTGGCATCAAGCGAGCCACGCCCCGACGCCTCTTGCGCTACCACCACGAGGAGGATGGCCAGCCACTGCTGGTCTACCTCTATGCCGTGGAGGTGGAGGCTCCCGACCTCCTGCAGATCGACTGCTTGCCTAGCGAGGGCAAGTGGTGGCCGCTGGATCAGCTGGCGCCCCTGTTGGAGCAGACGGACTTTAGCCCCTACCTCCGCTCGGAGCTACCACTGCTCGAGCAGACCGCCCTGCTGGCCTATCGCCTGCGTCAGCAACGGGCGGGCTCTGATCCGTCCTAGCTCTTCGCTTGCGCCCCTTCGCTGGGGAGCTCTCCTAAGGGGGACATAAAACTAAGAGCCGAGCCCATCACTCTCTCCCACAGGCGTGGAGGAAGGGGGATGGGCTCGGCTCCTTTTTGTCCCCTTGTATAAGGGAAACTAGGGAGAAGGGGGGGGCTATGCCTGGCGACTGAGACGCTTGCGCTCGCTCTCGTCTAGGACGATCTTGCGCATACGCTGAGACAGGGGGGTAATCTCGACGTATTCGTCGGGCTTGATATACTCGAGGGCGTCCTCTAGGCTGAAGACGATGGGTGGGGCTAGGGCGACTTTGTCGTCGCTACCCGAGGCGCGCATGTTGGTGAGCTTCTTGCTCTTGCACACGTTTACCCCTAGGTCTCCCTCCTTGCTATGCTCACCGATGACCTGCCCAGCATACACCTCGTCCTGTGGTGAGATGAAAAAGCGCCCACGGCTCTGCAGGTTGTTGAGCGCATAGCCAAAGGCCGTGCCTGTCTCCAGGGCGATGATGGAGCCATTGTTGCGGCGGTCTATGTCCCCCTTCCAGGGCTGATACTCTAGGAAGCGGTGTGCCATAACGGCTTCGCCTGCCGAGGCTGTCAGCACCGCGTTGTTGAGGCCGATGATGCCTCGAGAGGGAATGGTAAACTCGAGGAAGGTACGTTCGCCCTTGGTCTCCATCATCGTCATCTCGCCCTTGCGACGCGTCACCAGGTCGATGATCTTGCTAGCGCTCTCCTCGGGAAGATTGACCGTGAGTAGCTCTACTGGCTCGTGCTTCGTGCCGTCGATCTCTTTGATGATGACCTGGGGCTGACCCACTTGTAGCTCGTAGCCCTCACGGCGCATTGTCTCGATCAGCACCGAGAGGTGTAGTACGCCTCGGCCATAGACCATCCAGCTGTCGGCCGAGTCGGTAGGCTCTACCCTAAGGGCGAGGTTGCGATCCAGTTCGCGCGAGAGGCGGTCGTGGATATGTCGGCTGGTAACGAACTTCCCCTCGCGGCCATAGAAGGGGGAGTTGTTGATGGTAAAGAGCATGCTCATCGTCGGTTCGTCGATGGCGATGGTGGGGAGCGCTTCGGGTGCGGAGGCGTCTGCTACGGTCTCTCCGATCTCGAAGCCCTCTATGCCGATGAGGGCGCATATATCGCCAGAGGAGACGCTCTCTACCTTGCTGCGTCCGAGACCCTCAAAGATGTTCACCTCCTTGATGCGCATCTTGCTGGTCGTGCCATCACGCTTGCACAGGACGACGTCCTGCCCCTCGCGCAGAGTACCACGATGTACACGCCCTACGGCGATACGCCCGACATAGCTGGAGAAGTCCAGCGAGGTGATGAGCATCTGTGCGGGTCCCTCGATCTGCTCGGGGGCGGGGATATGCTCTAGGATGGTGTCTAGTAGCGTCGTAATATCCTCGGTGGGCCGCTGGTAGTCGGTGCTCATCCACCCTTGCTTGGCAGAGCCGTATATGGTGGGGAAGTTGAGCTGATCTTCGCTCGCCCCGAGAGAAAACATGAGGTCAAAGACCATGTCCTCTACCTCTGAGGGGCGGCAGTTGGGTTTGTCTACCTTGTTGATGACCACGATGGGCTTGAGCCCCATCTCAATAGCTTTTTGCAGGACGAAGCGCGTCTGAGGCATAGGCCCCTCAAAAGCGTCTACGAGCAATAGGCACCCGTCGGCTAGATTGAGCACGCGCTCTACCTCTCCGCCGAAGTCGGCGTGCCCTGGGGTATCGATGATGTTGATCTTGGTATCTCGGTAGCGAATGCTCACGTTTTTGGAGAGGATGGTGATACCGCGCTCGCGCTCTAGGTCGTTGTTGTCGAGGTAGGTATCTACGTCGGCCGCCTTGTCATCGCGAAAGAGCTTCCCGGCTAGGAGCATCTTGTCCACGAGGGTCGTCTTGCCGTGGTCCACGTGGGCGATGATGGCGATGTTTCTAATGTTTTGCATCTAATATCCTTTGTCTTGTCGCTGGCAAAGGTACAGAAATCTTGCTCGCTAGCGCGCCAGCCCAGTAGCTAGAGGCACGCCCCCTATCCCCATCAAGCGGGGTAGGGGGCGTGCCTCTAGTGCTATGCCGTGGAGTGGAGAGGGCGCTACTCGCGGGTGAGCCTATCGTCCCTGGTGCTCGGGACGCAGGAGATCATTGACCTCCTTGACTGGGTTGAAGGTCTCGATAGGCACCTCGACGAAGATGGTGTTCCAGTGATGCATGGCGCCATTCCATAGCCCTGGACGCTCTAGGGCGAGTAGCTCCTGCCCCGCCTGAGTCTTGGAGGCGATGAAGGCCGTCTTGGGATTGACATACTGCAGGAGGTTGTAGGGCTCTCCGCGGTGGTCGCGCAGGGAGCAGACGAGGTCTACGGGGTTGAAGTAGCTCCCAGACTGGAAGAGGGCTCTCTGATCATCCTCGGCGAGGTTGATCTGCGAGCTCTCGAGGATTTGTAGCGAGGTCGTCCCGTCGCTCTCGCGGATGATGAAGGGGCCTCCGCCTGGTTCGCCTTGGTTGCGCACCATACCACACACGCGCAGAGGGCGGTCGAAGCGCGCTTGTAGCCAGGCTTGTAGCTCTAGGTCGTCGCTGGTGATACCCTCGGGCGCCTGGATGCAGAGGTTGTCCTTGGCAAAGGTGAGCATCTCCATCAGCTGACTATGCGAGGGCTTGCCATCGGTGAGCAGGCGCATGTAGCCAAAGAGCTGTTTGCGGATGACCACCAGGATGCCTCCGAGGAGCTTCTTGCTCATGATGGTGGCACATTTGAGGTGATCGGGAACAACGTTGTCGATGTTTTTGATGAAGACGATGTCTGCATCTAGGTCGTTCAGGTTGCTGATCAGCGCGCCGTGGCCTCCGGGGCGTAGTAGTAGCTTGCCGTCCTCTCGGCGAAAGAGAGACCCATCGGGATGCAGGGCCAGCGTGTCGGTCGAGGGCTTCTGCTCGCTATAACTAATCTCGTAGCGTACGCCATACTTGTCTTCGTAGTAGCCCTTGGTGTGGCCGAGGGTCTTCTCAAAAGCCTGGCGATGCTCGGGCGAGACGGTGAAGTGTATGCGCACCTTGCCGTCGATATGCTTGGCGTATAGGGCGCCCTCTACCAGATGCTCCTCGGCGGCTGTGCAGCTACCCTTGGCATAGGTATGGAAGAGTAGTAGCCCCTTGGGCATCGAGCCATAGCCAAGCCCCTTGTCGGATAGCAGGTTGTCGATGATGTCCTGGTACTGGCCTGAGGCTATGAGCTTGGGAATGCTCTTCCAAGAGTTGCGCAGGCAGACCTCCCCGAGGCGGTCGTAGAATGCAAAGTGGCTGATGTTGTCAAAGAAGGTGCGCACGCTGCTCCCCTCCTGGGGTTGCTCTTGCCCTTTTTCGAGGAAGGCAAAGAGGTGCTTAAACATACGCGAGGCAGCACCCGAGGCGGGTACCATCTTGCATACGCTGGCCGTGGGCTGATTGAGGTACTCGCTCCAGCGATCCATATAATAGGCCTCTTCGTCGCGGTCTACGCGCACGATGCCTTGCTCGAGAGAGGCCGAGGCGTATATATCCAGATAGGGGAAGCCCGCTCGGATGTCCGATACCTGCCTCAGTGCCTCCTCTAGGCTAATGCCTATCGAGGTGAGTTGCTCGAGGTCTTGGGCTGAGAATAACTCTGTCGTCTCCATCATATCGCTGTACTAATTAAGTTGGGGTGTCTACTTGTCTAGAGCAAAGATAGATAATCTTCGCCTCTCCTCTCGCAGCTCTCTCCTTGGCTTCAGGTCGGGGAGAGGTGGAGTATGATTGGCGCCCTAGCCATATAGTCCGTTGGTGGAGCTATACGGCTAGGGCGCTGTCTAGGCTAGGGGCAGCCTAGCGTGGTGGGGAAGCTTAGCGCCACGAGACGTATGTCCAGGGGCTCTTAGGGTTGGTGAGTAGCTCCTCAGGGCAACCGCATCAAAATCCGAGTAGGTATTTGAGGTGATTGGTATTTAGGGCAGCCTTGAAGAGGCATTTCCTGACCGAGAGCTTGCCCTTCCTCTGCGTGGCAATAGCTAAGGCGTACTTACGCAACAAGTTAAGG